>VERC01000211.1 GCA_018882825.1 Acidimicrobiia bacterium
CCCCGAGAACAGGTCGGCCTCGATCTCCCGGCGTTCGGACGTGAGGTACCCGCCCCGGCACGAGCGGACAGCCTGTGCCAGTCGCCTGGGCAGTCGGCGCTGCACATCGGCGGCGATGATCTCCGTGCCCTTGCGACTCCGACTGAACGTGATCGTCCGCAGTCCGGCCCGCACCAGCGCGGCGGAGACCTCGGCGGAATCCCGGGCCGACGAGAACGATCGGGCCTCGTCGGGATCGTCGCCCTCCCGTACCGCGGACGGATCCCACAGGACGAACAACCGCTCGCCCCGTGGTGAGCCGTCGTCGATCACTGCGGCGACGTCGAGCCCGCTCAGTTCGCTGGCCATCACTGCGGGTTCCCCGATGGTCGCCGACGTGAACACGAACACGGGATCCGACCCGTAGTGGTGGCACAGTCGACGGAGTCGACGAAGGACGTGCGCGACGTTG
The DNA here is from genome assembly GCA_018882825.1 of Acidimicrobiia bacterium. GTDB lineage: Bacteria > Actinomycetota > Acidimicrobiia > Acidimicrobiales > Acidimicrobilacustridaceae > Acidimicrobilacustris. The sequence continues at coordinate 452 of VERC01000211.1, forward strand.
CTGCCGAACACGCCCCGCAGGATGTGCAATTCGTCGATCACCACATACTGCAGCCGTTTGAGGAACGTTCCCCAACGGGCGTGCGACGGGAGGATCGACACGTGCAGCATCTCCGGGTTGCTCAAAAGCACGTTGGCATGGCGCATGGCCCACGAGCGTTCCTCGCGGGTGGAGTCGCCATCGTGGGTGACGGCCACGAGGCCGGGCACGTCGAGCGCGCTGATCGAGCGCAACTGGTCCTGGGCCAGGGCCTTGGTGGGGAACAGCAGCATCGCCGTCGCCGGCTTCTCACCGCAGGCGATGGCCTCGGCGATCGGCAACTGGAAGCACAGGGACTTGCCCGAGGCCGTCCCGGTGGCGATGGCCACCGACCGACCGGCGCGCACGTGATCGATCGCCTCGACCTGGTGCGACCACAGCCCCTCGGCGGGCACGAGGTGCGCCAGAGCGTCGGGGACCGGTGACGCCGGCGCCGCGACTCGCGCCGATCGGGCCGGGATGCGCTCGACGTGCACGACACGGTGATCGGCCCGCAACGTCTCGACGAAGGCATCGACGTCGAAAGGAGCAGTGGTGCGGGGCATCGACCCGGATCGTACGGTTCGCCGGTGACCACCCCTCGGTCGGTACCCTGACCCCGTGGTGCCCGAACTCGTGCTGACCGGGGCGCCCGGCGGAGTCGCCGTCATCTCCATGGCCGGCGATCTCGATCTGGCCACCGTGCCCAGAGTCCGTTCCGAGCTCGTGCGGGTGCTGGCCACCCTCGAGGATCCGCCGCGGGTGGTACTCGATCTGTACGGAGTCGATCTCGTCGACTCGCTGGGTCTGGCCCTCGTACTCGAGGTGGTGCGGCGCTGTGCCCAGCGGGGCGGGTCGGTGGCCATCGCCAGGGTCGAACCTGCGGTCCGGCGCGAGTTCGACCTGACCGGACTGAGCACGATCCTGCCCCTTCACGTCGACGTGGACTCGGCTGCCCGATCGCTGGCGACGGGTCAGCCGTAACCGGGATGTCATTGTCCGGAAACCGCCGGGGGCGCAGCGCCGAGTAGACGAGGGGTCATGAGCAGCCGAGGAGTCGAGGAACATCACCGGTGGTCGCACACGTGGCTGGGGACGGATCGGCTGTTCGCCCGGCGACTGGCGCGACCGGTCGCCCGTTTCCTCAGCATCGAGGCGGCCAGTGGCCTTCTGCTGCTGGCCGCCACCGTCATCGCCCTGGTGTGGGCGAACTCGCCATGGCGTGATTCCTACGCCGGGTTCCTCGACACCGAGGTCTCACTGGTGTTCGGATCGGTCGATCTGCACCTGACCGTGCTCACCTTCGTCAATGACGCGCTCATGGCGCTCTTCTTCTTCGTGGTTGGCGTCGAGATCAAGCGCGAACTGGTCAAGGGTGAACTGCGGGATCGGCGTGCCGCGGCCCTGCCCATCATCGGGGCGCTCGGCGGGATGATCGTCCCGGCGTTGGTCTACTTCGTCATCAACGCAGGGACTCCCGAGTCGCACGGCTGGGGAATACCGATGGCCACCGACATCGCCTTCGCCGTCGGCATCGTCTCCCTCTCCGGGAAACGTGTGCCGGCCGCTCTGAAGGTGTTCCTGCTGTCGCTCGCCGTCGCCGATGACCTGGGTGCGATCACCGTCATCGCCATCTTCTACAGCTCATCGGTCTCGTTCCTGTGGCTGGTCGCAGCGCTGGTGCTGTTGGTCGTCGTGTGGGTGTTGCGTCGTCGTCGGGTGTGGTTCGGTCCGCTCTACTTCGTTCTCGGTGTGGTCGTGTGGTACTGCACCTATCGATCGGGTGTGCATCCCACGGTGGCCGGTGTGGCCATGGGCTTCCTCATCCCCATCCAACCGCTCCGTCCCGATCTCGGTGCGGCCGAGATCGCCGATCGACTCGAGAATCAGGCAGAGCTCACAGCCGCCGACGTCGAGAACGCGGCGTTCCTCATCCGCGAGTCCGTGCCGGTGGGCGACCGGATCGTCGATCGGTGGTTGCCATGGACGAGTTACGTCGTGATCCCGATCTTCGCCCTGTGCAATGCCGGCGTCGCACTCAGCGGTGAGGCGTTGTCGGCGGCGGTCGGCTCACGGGTCACGTGGGGCGTCGCTGTGGGTCTGGTGGTGGGCAAGACCATTGGTGTCTTCGGCGCCGCATCGCTGGCCATCGCCGTCGGTATCGCCCGTCGGCCGCGGGGTGCCACCACCCTGCACCTGCTCGGGATCGCCATGGCGGCGGGCATCGGATTCACCGTGGCCCTGTTCGTGACCAGCCTCGCCTTCGACACCGTGGAGGCGACGGACCAGGCCAAGGTCGGAGTGTTGGCCGCATCGCTCGTCGCTGCGGTGCTGTCGACGCTGATGCTCCGCCTGGCGGCGGCGCGTGCCTCCGACGCCGAAATGGAACTGGAGGCCATGGAGAACGAGGTGCTCTTCGCCGAGACGGCCCCCGGAGTGGTCATCGACGAGCGTTGAGCGCGGCTCAGCGACCGGTGTCGTCGACGTACCGGCCCAATTCCCGCCGGGCCAACTGCATCCGGTGCACCTCGTCGGGCCCATCGGCGAAGCGCAGCGTGCGCAGGCCGGCCCACATGCCTGCCAGCGGGAAGTCCTGTGACACGCCGCCGCCTCCGTGGGCCTGGATCGCCCGATCGACGACGCGCAACGCCACGTTCGGCGCCACCACCTTGATGGCCGAGATCTCCACCCGGGCACCCTTGTTGCCGATCGTGTCCATCAACCACGCGGCCTTGAGCGTCAGCAGACGGGCCTGTTCGATCTCGATACGGGAATCGGCGATCCATTCCTGGATCACACCCTGTTGGGCGAGGGGCTTGCCGAACGCCACCCTCTCGGTGACCCGTCGACACATCAGCTCCAACGCCCGCTCCGCCATCCCGATGCACCGCATGCAGTGATGGATCCGTCCGGGCCCGAGTCGGGCCTGGGCCAGTGCGAAACCGCCACCCTCGGTGCCGAGAAGGTTCGACACGGGCACGCGCACGTCCTCGAACCGCAGTTCGCAGTGACCCTCGCGGTCGTTGTAACCGAACACCAGAAGGTCGCGGACGACGGTGAGACCGGGCGTGTCCATCGGTACCAGCACCATCGACTGCTGGGTGTAGGTCGGCGCGTCGGGATCGGTCTTCCCCATCACGATCGCCACCGCGCATCGGGGATTGGCGGCACCGGAGATCCACCACTTGCGCCCGTTGAGCACGTACTCGTCGCCGTCGCGTCGGATGGACAGACCGATGTTGCGCGCATCCGACGAGGCCACATCCGGTTCGGTCATGGCGAAGCACGATCGGATCTCGCCGGCCAGGAGCGGTACCAGCCATCGTTCCTTCTGCTCCGGTGTGCCGAACAGGGCGAGGATCTCCATGTTCCCGGTGTCGGGGGCGGCGGAGTTGAGCGCCTCGGGGGCCAGGGGACTGCGTCCGGTGATCTCGGCCAGCGGTGCGTAGTCGATGTTCGACACCGGATCGGGTGTCCATTCGGTGACGTGGGGGAGGAACAGGTTCCACAGCCCGCGGGTCCGGGCCTCCGCCTTGAGTTCCTCCATGACCGGCGGGTGGAAGTGTGGGTCACCCGAGGCGCGCATCTGCTCGGCGAACACCGGCTCTGCCGGGTAGACACACTCGTCCATGAAGCGCACGAGGCGGTCCTGCAGTTCGGCGGCGCGGGGACTGGGAGCGAAGTCCATCAGGAGTCCGCTCGTCCGTAGTCGTCCTCGAGACGCACGATGTCGTCCTCCCCGAAGTAGGAACCGGTCTGCACCTCGATGAACACGAGGGGTGTGTCGCCATCGTTGCGCACGCGGTGTGCGGTGCCGGTCGGGATGGCGATGACCTCGCCGGTGCGCACCGTGTGGTCGGTGCCGTCGATGGTCACGGTGGCCGTGCCGTCGACCACCGTCCAGATCTCGGCTCGGTGATGATGCAGCTGGTAGGAGAGACGCTGTCCCGACAGCACCGTGATGCGCTTGACCTTGGCGGCCGGGCCGTCGTCGAGCACGACGAACGCCCCCCACGGGCGACGTTCCGCCGTCCCGGCCTCGCCGAGGGGGTGCAGGTCGTCGAGGGGATCGGAACCGGTCG
>VERC01000212.1 GCA_018882825.1 Acidimicrobiia bacterium
GGCTCCGCCGGCTGACGCGCACCGGGCGCGGTGCGCCGGGCAGGTTCAGGCGGCTTCGAGCCCCCGTCCTCTGCAGGCGGAGGAGTTCTGCTACCTCCTCGAACGTGAGAAGCTCCATCGGGTTTCCTTTCGTGTCATGTCGAGGCACTTCCTCGACACAGACACGGTTCCGGTGCTCCGAGTTGTGCCAATCGGCCCGCGCAGAGCGGTGGAGTTACTTCACGGTTACTAAGAACCTCGCCCGGACCCAAGGGGCGCTTGGCAAATCGGCGACCGACTCAGTCATTGCCAAGGTGAGGGTCGCGAGTTCGAATCTCGTCGTCCGCTCCAACGGGAGACGCCCCGGCTCCGGCCGGGGCGTTTGCCGTTGTGGATCCGGGGTCGGGATTCGGGAGGAGGAGCGCAGCGACGACGGTTCTCGTCGTCCGCTCCATGTGAAGGCCCTCGGCTCCGGCCGGGGGCCTTTCGCGTCAGGCTCGCGGTGCGTCGTGGTCAGGGACGGGGAGCGTCCTCAGGTGGTGGTCATCTGGAGCTCGACGTAGAACGACGCCAGAGCCACGAGCGACACGGTCGCCATCCCGATGGTGAACAGTCGGACGTGTCGCCCGAGTCCCCGGGCGAGGTGGGCGAGGGCGAAGACGGCGCCGATCGCCACCACCGGATAGAAGTCACCGACGTAGCGCGACGTCACGGCGCTGGCGACGAGGGTTCCCGACGTGCAGGCGGCCGCCGCCATCAGGAGGATCAGGTACGACTGCTTCTCCGAACGCCCCAGCCGCACCGAGCCGACGAGCACGAGGAAGGTGAACACCACCGTGAGCACGACCGGTACGGTCATGGCGTTGGTCAGGCTCACGAGGGGCTCGACGAACACGCCCCCGACGACCACGGGCCAGACATGGATGACCGAATCGGCCGTTCGCACTGTCTCGACGACCCACGGACGCTCGAATCGGAGACGAAGGGTGTCCGGGCGCAGGTAGTTCACGAGATTGGTGGGCACGAACCGGAGCCCCTGCAGGGCGCCGTCGTTCACTGCACTCAGTCGTCCGAAGTCGTTCGCCGAATAGAGCGAGTAGCGATTCCACGGCAGTCCCGGAATCTTGAACTTCATCATCAGAACGCCGGTGGCCGTCAGCCCGGGGAGCAGCGCCAACGCCGCGGCGCCCGTGTAGCGGCCGGCGGTCGGCCTCGAACGACGACGATCGAGGTGGAGGACGACGCCGGCACCGATCCCGAGGACCACCGCCGAGGCGGCGCTCGATGGCCGCGAGCAGGCCGAGAGGGTGGCGGCGATCACCACGACCAGGAGGTCGGCCGAACGCCTCCCCGTCATCCACCGATGGAAGTGGTTCATGGCGACGAGAAGGAACGCCACCATCCACAGGATCGCCTCGTGGTAGAGCCGAGGTCGGGCGAGGAGGGTCAGGATGCTCCCGGGGCCGAGGATCAGCGCCAGCGCCAGCGTCGTCACGATCGACGGGATGTGTCGTGAGCCGGCGTCGGGGATGAGATCCCGCAGTACCCGCTGGAACAGGTCGATGACGGCCCACATCGTGATGGCGATGGCGGCTGCGATGAAGACCGGCGTCAGTGCCGGGGCGTCGACACCGCCTGCGGCGATGACGGGGAACCGCAAGATGCTCGGTGTGATGCCGAAGTACCCGAAGCACTTGTCATCGATGATGAAGCATTCGGTCCACCTGTAGCCGGCGAAGGGCACGTCCAGCCGGCCGTCGAGCATCGAGATCGCCTGCTCGTTGAAGAACGTGGCGTTGAACTCCTGTCCCCTGTAGGAGTAGTCGACGTCCCATGTGCGGTTGGTCGAGAGCCACAGGAACAGGACGGTGGACGCCAGCACCAGTGCCCACTTGAAGACCCGTTCCAGTCGCTCGAAGCCGATGTCGGTGCCCTCGGGCGTCTCGGGAACCGGGGGCGGCACGGCGATGGGGCTCGTCACCCGCGGAGACTACTGGCACGGGGTCGGTGTCCGATCGGCTGCTCGTCGCTGACTACGTCGAGCGGATCGGGCAACGATCGACGGCCGAGTCGACCAGTCGCGCATAGGCGGCGTCGCCGGTGTCGTTGAGATGGACATCACCCGGCCCGAGGAAGAACTCGCTCCGTCCCCGACTCGTCGCCGCCCAATCGGCGTAGAACGTCGTGCCCGCCGGCCGACCCGACGCCGCCAGTTCCTGCTGGATGATCACGTTGATGACCCACCCCAGCTGGTCGAGGTTCCCGACGGGTGGGCCGCCGAAGAAGCCGTAGGTCTGCGTGACGCCGACCCACACGAGGCAGGGCGCAGCCCGGGTGATGCCGATCGATTCCCGCACACTGGCCCGGAAACCGTCCCATGTCTGCAGTCCGGTGACGATCTCGCGGAAGTCGTTGGTGCCGAGGGCGAGGACGACCACCGACGGATTCGTCTCCATCACCCGTCGCTGGGTCGTCCAGTGGTCGCGGGAGGTGTAGCCGCCGCGCCCGGTGACCGAGGTGTACCAACCCTCGCCGATGAAGGTCCGCGACATCTGGTCCCGGGACTGATCGATGAGCGAATCTCCGACGATGGCCAGTCGAGGCCCGTTGACCGGGCCGGCGTAGGGCTCGGGCTCGCACGCGGTCAACAAGACCGCCACCAACCCGATCGCGGCCACCGCCAGCATTCGCCACGTGCGTCGTCGGTCGTGTCGTCGGACGTTCGATTCCATGTCGCCCGCCTTTCTCTTGCGGCCCGCCGGGTCCTGCACTCCCATCGTGCGCTTGCGCTCGACGTTTCGGGCCGCCGATGTGATGGCATTCACACCAGTGCGGGTCGGTCGTAAGTCACCCTCCATGTGTCGCACTCCCCGCCGAGAGGGTCGTGCGTCACGCGCAGGTGGGCGTGCCATCATCTGCTCGAGGTGTCGCGATGGAATTCCAGCTGTTCCTTCCTCAGATGCGCATGACGTTCGACCAACTCGTCGGACGGGCGCGGGCGGCCGAGTCGGCGGGATTCGTCGGCATCTCGGGCATGGACCACCTCGCGCCACCGATGGCCGAGGACCAGCCGATGTACGACGCCATCGTCACCACGGCGTGGTTGGCGGCCCACACCGATCGCCTCACCGTCGGATCGCTCGTGCTGTGCGATGCGTTCCGACATCCGGCCGTGTTGGCCAAACAGGTCGTGTCGCTCGACCACGCCTCCGGGGGCCGCTACGAGTTGGGTATCGGTTGGGGTTCGGTTCCCACGGAGTTCCCGTTGTTCGGCATCGGTTCCACCGAGCCCCGAGCGCGAGTCGATCGGCTGCGCGAGTCACTCACGGTGATGCGGGCACTGTGGGCGGGGGAGACCGTGGACTTCGACGGCGAGTACCTCACACTGCGTGGCGCTCGCCAGGAACCTCAGCCGCTGTCGAAGGTTCCCATCGTGATCGGCGGCACCGGACCGAAGACGCTGGCCCTCGTGCGCGACTTCGCCGACTGGTGGAACGTGCACACGGGGGAGGTGGGTCGGGTGCCCGAACTGCGTGATCGGGTCGGTGACGCCCGTGTCTCGATCCAGCAGATGGTCGCCTTCGTGCCCGATGAGTCGGAGCGTGCCGCGGTCACCGAACTGACCCATCGGCGGTTCGGCCCCGACACCTCGGCGGTGATCGGCACCGCACCGGAACTCGTCGACCACTACGGGGCCCTTGCCGCTCAGGGTGTGGAGAGGGTGTACGTGTGGTTCTGCGACTTCGCTGCACCCGACACCCTGGCGGCCTTCGGTCGTGAGGTGATCCCGCAGCTGTGACCGATCTGCCTCCCGCCTCCACGAGCGTCCCCGCTCGGCTCGGTGCCCGGTTCCGGCTCGATGGCGACGTCCTCGGTGGCGTGATCGATCACGTCCCGGCCATGACCAGCCACGGCGCCATGCCGATGGCCTCGATCGTCTTCCTCGTCGATGCCGTTGCCGGAGTCACGATCGACGACGACCCCGAGGTATGGGCCTTCACCTCCGATCTCACCGTGCACCTCTCTGGCCCGGTGCATGCGCCGCTGGACGCCACCTGCACCGTGTTGCGCAACGGCCGCCGGTCGGCGGTGTGCGAGATCGTGCTCACCGCCGACGGTGAGGTGCGTGGCATCGGCAACGCCGCGTTCGCCAAGGTGGCGCGACGAGCGGACGATCCGCCCAAGCCGCCGTTCGATGTCGCCGCCACCATCACCCGCCTGCGCGTGCCGCCCATCGACGAGCCGGTGCGTGTGGCCTGCGGGTTCGAGGTCGGCTCCGCACCCGGGATCGTGCGCAGCGAGCTGCGGGCCGACCTGCTCAACCCGGCCGGAGCGATGCAGGGGGCGATCGTGGGCGCGCTGGCCGAGGCGGCGGCTGAGGACATGGCCGGCGCCGGCCGGATGTTCGGGCTCGACCGACACGCAGTGGTGGCCATGGAGATCCGCTATCTCACCCAGAACCGGGTCGCGCCGATCACGGCCACCGCGGTGGCCGCCGGCCCGACCTCGAGCGGGCTGGTGCGGGTCGAACTGACCGATGGCGCCGGCCGACGC
>VERC01000213.1 GCA_018882825.1 Acidimicrobiia bacterium
GACTGCCCCAGTACCTCATCGGCGGCGGGTCGACAGCGCCGAGCGGGACGAATCGCAACCTGCTGGGCCTCTACACGCCTCTGGACGTGGAGTCGGTGACGGTGAACGGCGCACCGTCCGGCGCCCAGGTGCAGTCGGAGTTCGGGGGTCGGGTCGTCTCGGTCCCCGTCGACATCCCCCCGGGGGGATCGGTCGAGGTCGTCTGGACCCTGCGGGGCGCCATCGAGCCCGGCCCCGCCTACCGGCTCGACCTCCTCCCGCCGGCTCTGGCCGTGGCCGATCGAGTGCGTGTCACCGTCGTCGGCGCCGAACCGGCGACCGTGTTCGACCGACCACTCACCGCCACCGAGCGGTTCGACATCGCCGTCGGACCCCGCTGAGCCCGGACCAGGGCTGCGATCGCGCCGTCCACTGCGGCTCGAGGGCGATCGTCATTGCTGCGCAGGCCTCGCCCCGGTAGTTTGGCGCCCATGGCTCTTCGTCGGCTCCGTGTCCTGTTCGGTCTGCTCGCCCTCCTCGTGGCGACGGCGGTGACGGTGGCGGTGGCCCCGGCCAGTGGCGCCATCACCTATCCGCCGGCCTCCATCGAGACCAAGCCCGTCACCCAGCCGAACGGATCGATGACCCTCACCGGTGTCGGCTTCACCCCCGGGGCGACCGTGCAGGTCTCACTCGACGGCGCCCCGATCGGGACGACGACGGCGGCGCCCGACGGGACGTTCGCCTTCAACTTCACCGCTCCGGCGAAGGTCGGCCCGTACCAGATCTCCGCCAATGACGGCACCAACAACCTGACCACCACGTTCCGGGTCGAGACCGGCGGTGGTGGCGGCGGTGGCGGAGGGCTTCCCTACACGGGGACGTCGTCCACTCCGTGGCTCATCCGCATCGGCATCGGTCTGCTGGCAGTGGGTGGGGTGTTCGTGGCGCTGGTGCGCTCGCCGGCCCGGCGTCGCGAGGCCGATCGCGCCCGCGTCGACGCCTGAGCGAACGCCCATCGGCTGACGCCCGACAACATCGGCGGGGCCTCCCCGCTCGGCCGGGCGGCGCCATTCGAGGACTCAACCGCCCGGGCGTCCTGTGGACCGACGCTGGTCTCGAATCTCCCGGCGCATCACGACGAACGACCGCACGAGTATGACCAGCCGTCGGGGCGAGAGCGCCATCCGCGCCACCTGCATCCGGTCCAACGATGCCAGTGTCCCGACGTGGTCGAGTCCATGCCTGGTGACGACCAGGGCCGTTCCCCGTGCGTACCCGATCCGTTGCCGAGCGATCGTGCGGAAGGTCGTTCGAGGTCGGTAGAGGACGGTCGCCGAATCGTCCGCGACCAGTCCCATGACGGCGTCCTCACCGCGCACGTCCCGCAGTCGCAGACACAGGTCGACCTCCTCTCCCCCTGCCCCCGGGAACGACTCGTCGAACCCACCGACGGCGTCGAAGAGTGACCGGTCGATCCCGAACGATGCACTGAGCACGTAGGGCTCCACCCCGTGGAACCTGTCGACCGACGCAGCATCGTTGGGCACGTAGAAGGGTCGAGCCCATCGGGGGCACACCTCCCATTCGACACTCATCCTCGATCCGCACAATCCCGACCTCCGGACCTCGGCGGCCATGGCCCTCACCCAGCCGGGACCGACGACATCGTCGGAATCGCAGAACAGCAGCGTCGCCGCGTCGAGGGCGGCCACGCCGGCGTTGCGGGCCGAGGCCGCGCCGCGCATCGGCACCGAGACCACGGTGAGGTCGAGCCGGTCGCGATAGGTGTCCACGAGTTCGGCCCCGGGATCATCGACATCGAGTACGACCACCACCCTGAACGGCGGAGGACCGACCTGCGCGACAAGGGCATCGAGTTGACGGGCGAGCAGCCCACCGGCGCGCTGCGCCGGGATCACGACCCCGATCGGCAACGACACCGACGGCAGGGCATCGGATTCACTCACCGTCGATCGGTACCCGTGAGCCCGAGTTCGGAGACCTCGGCTCCGGCGGCATCGAGCAGTGTCGCCCGTGTGAGGTCGTGCAACGACTCGTCGCCCATGACCTGCTCGACCGGGCCCTCGGCCACGATCCGACCACTGTCGACCACGACGAGCCGGTCACAGGCGTCGACGGTCGACATCCGGTGCGTGACCATGATCACGGCCATCGACCCCCGCAGTTCGGCGAGGGTCACACGCAGCATCCGCTCCGAACGCGGGTCGAGAGCACTGGTGGGTTCGTCGAGCACGAGCAACGACGGCCGACCGGCCAGGGCGCGGGCAATGGCCAGTCGCTGCTTCTGGCCCACCGACACACCGACACCTCGGGGACCGAGGACCGTGTCGAAGCCATCTGGCAATCGTTCGATCTCCGCGAGAACGTGGGCCCGGGCAGCAGCGTCGACGATGGCATCGTCATCGATCCACTCCCGATGGAACCGGATGTTCTCGCGCACCGACGCCTCGATGAGGTGCGGTTCCTGGGGAACGATGGCGACGTGACGGGTCCAACTCGACTCGGTGAACTCGTCGATCCCCCGCCCGTCGACGATCACCGATCCGACGGTCGGCGTGCGCAGGCGGGAGATGATCTCGATCAGGGTCGTCTTTCCGGCACCCGACGGACCGATCAGTCCCACCGACTCGCCCGTTCTGATCGACAACGACACCGAGTCGATCACCCGTGCGCCGGCGACGTACTCATGGGCGACGTTCTCGAGGTGCAGGGTGCCGAACGAGGTCAGGTCGACATCGCCGAAACGGACCCGCTCCGCTTCGAGAGCGGCCACGCGCTCATCGAACAACGTGACCACCGGTCCGACCTCGTCGATCCGGTTACGCGCCTGCTGGAACTGGTTGGCCGCATTGAGGGCCCGGGCGACGAGCAGGGCCACCGTGGAGATACCCACGAACTGGGTGGTGCGACTTCCGTAGATGACACTCACGGCGATGACGAGGAACGCCACGACGATGTCGCTGTGCAGCAACCACACGTAGCGGGTCAGGAACCGTGAACGCCGGAAGTTCTCGGCCGACTCGGCATTGAGTCCGTCGAGTCGTTCCGCCACCGGTTCGAAGACCCCGAACGACCGGAGTTCGCGGGAGACCGTGCTGACCTCGCTCAACGACTCGGCCAGTCCGATCGACGACTCGATGGAGCCTCGCGACTGGCGCCGCACCCGACGACCGAGGGGGCGCAGGAGCAGGGTGAGGATCACGGCGAACACGACGATCACCGCCACGGACGCGATGCTGACGTAGAGCGCGACGACGAGGATCGTGGCCACCATCAGCGACGACGTGAGCAGATCGGCCAGCGACTGGGCGCCATCGGCCAGGGGGGCCGCCAGTCCGACCGTCTCCTGCAGCGAACCCTGCCGCTCGCCCTGTTGGCGGGACCAGCGGGCATCCACGTGGGCCCGATAGGCCTTGCGTCGTGCGGCGGCCAGGACCTCGGCCGTGAGCCGCGCCGCATCGGAGGTGGTGAGGAGATGGAGCACCGCGGCGGCCACGGCCAACACGATGGTCACGGCGACCGTGGGGCCCTCGTCGAGGCTCGAGCCGATCAACGGGATCTTCACCGGGTTGACCTTCACGTCGGCCGCTTCGAGGGCCATGCGAACGACGAGGATGACGAGGAGCGAGTCGACGATCCCGGAGAGGAAGGCGAGGGCGGCCAGACGGGCGATGGACGAGCGGGGACGGGCCAGCAGCGGCTCGACCACCCTGAAGGTGGCGCGGATCACCGATCGGGGCTCCTCGGTGAAAGTGGATGCACGGGTCTCCGATCGCAAGATCTGTGCGCGTCGGCACGAGATGGATACGTGATGCCACGTATCGTCGATGGATGCGCCAAAGTGCAAGACCGGCATCGCTCGACCGGCGTCAACGTACCAGCCTGCAGCGGCCCGATTCCGGAGCGGAGGCGACGCCCGGGCTCTCGACACGATTCGCCGATGTGCTGGCCCGGACCCTCCCTGCCGGCGCGCCGGTCGCCCTCCTCGACTCCCCCTGGCACGGCAACCCGGGAGATGCCGCCATCTGGAAGGGCGAGATGGAGACCCTGGCCGCATCGGGACATCGCGTCGTCTACGTCGCATCGGTCGGGACGTTCGACCGCCGGAGGTTCGATCGTCTGCTGCCGGCGGACGGGATCGTCCTGCTGCACGGAGGCGGGAACCTCGGCGACCTCTGGCCACCGCACCAGGCGCACCGCGAGTCGCTGCTGGCGGAACTCGATGACCGTCGGGTCGTGCTCCTCCCGCAGACCGTTCACTTCGACGATCGGCAGCTCGGCCACCAGGCCCTCCGCCGGATGTCGCGGCATCCCGACTTCACGGTGATGGCACGCGATGCTCGCAGCCTCGAGTGCCTGCGATCGGCAGGACTCGACGCGCACCTGAGTGAGGACCCCGCCTCGGTGCTCCGGTTCGATCGGTCGCCACCGGCGGCGTCGCGCTCGGGCCCGAGTGTCCTGAGGCTCCTGCGCAGCGACCGCGAGGGTCGGGTGACGCTCCCGTGCACCCTCACGGCC
>VERC01000214.1 GCA_018882825.1 Acidimicrobiia bacterium
GGGCCGAGGTCCTCGGCCTGACCACGTGGCCGGACATCGGCTCCGTGCCCGACGGCGACTGGGACCTGCTGTTCGTGTGCACGCCGGCGGCCGCCAACGTGTCCCTGCTGCACGAGGCCGCCGCTCGGGGTGTGCGCGCCGCCTTCGTGTCGTCGGCCGGGTACGGCGAAGCCGGTCCCGAGGGACGCCGGGCGCAGGACGAGCTCGTCGCCGTGGCCGACGAGCTCGACATCCTGCTCGTCGGACCGAACGGACAGGGGTTGGTCTCCACCCCGTCGTCGCTGTGCGCCCAGATCGTCGCGCCCAACCCTCCGGCCGGCTCGATCGGCATCGTCAGTCAGTCGGGGAACCTCGTCTCCTCGTTCCTCAACCTGTCGAGACACAGTGGCGTCGGCGTCAGTCGCGCCGTGTCGGTCGGGAACGCGGCCCAGATCGGCGTGATCGACCTGCTCGAGTGGTACGCGCAGGACCCGGCGACATCGGTCGGGCTCGCTTACCTCGAGGGCGTGGACGACGGCCGCGACTTCGCCGATCGTCTGCGGGCCGTGTGTCGTTCCATGCCGGTGGTGGTGATCAAGGGCGGCTCCACCTCGTCCGGGGCGAGGGCAGCATCCAGTCACACCGGGTCGCTGGCCACCGACGATCGCGTGATCGACGGCATGCTCCGACAGGCAGGGGCACTTCGTGCCGTCGATGTCGCCGAGGCGTTCGACATGGCGGCCACGTTCGCCACCCAACCGCTGCCGAGCGGGCCGCGGTTGGCGATCGTGACCACCGTGGGAGGATGGGGTGTGCTCGCCGCCGACACCGTCGCCCGCACGGAACTCCGACTCGTGGACCTGTCCGAGTCGCTCCGTCGCGAGCTCGATGGCCTGCTCCCGCCCCGGTGGAGTCGGAACAACCCCATCGATCTCGCCGGCGGGGAGACCCGGGAGACGGTGCCAGCCGTACTGACCGCCGTGGTGGGCGACCCGACGGTGGACGCGGTGGTCGTGCTCGGCGCCGGCATCCAGTCGAACCAGGGCCGGCTCGAACGCGAGGGGCCCTTCTTCCCCGAGCACGGTCTCGAACGCATCGTGTCCTTCCACGATCGCCAGGACGCTCGCTACGCCACCGAAGCCGATCGTCTCTCGACCACCACGCGCAAGCCCGTCCTCCTCGCCACCGAACTGGCGGTGGCCGATCCCGCCAACGCCGCAGTGGATGCGGTGCGCGACACCGGCCGGTACTGCTACCCGTCGGGCGAACGCGCGGTACGGGCCCTCGGTGCCGCATGGCGGCGTCGACGCTGGCTCGACCGGGAGAGTTGAGCGACGCTCATGGGCGGGCACCGTGGTCTCGGGCTGCTGTCGACCGTCGCCGTCGTCCTCGTCGCCGTGATGATGAGCGGACTGGTCGAGACGTCGGCCTCTGGCCAGACGGTGGACGAACCGGTTCCACGCCCGGTCACACCGGTGCTGTCGGCCCGGCGGTTCCCGGCCGCGCTGGTCGCCGATGCCGACGCCGAGTTGGTCGCTGCCGTCGATGCCTACGCCAACCGGGTGGTGGGATCGACGTGTGCCATCGTCGAGGTCGACGGGCGTCGCATCGTGACCCGCGCGCCCGACACTCCTCTCGTGCCGGCCTCCACCCTGAAGATGGCCACCGCACTGGCCGCCCTCGACGTGTTGGGTCCCGACCGGACGCTTCCGACCCGCTTCGTCTCGGACGGACGAGTGGAGAAGGGCGTGCTCGAAGGCGACCTGTGGGTCGTGGGCGGTGGTGACCCCATCCTCACCACCAAGGGGTACGTGTCGGTGTTCGAGGATCCCGATCAGGTGTCATCGGATTTCGGGCGCATCGTCGACGCCATCGCCGATCTCGGGATAACCCGCATCACCGGATCCATCATCGGTGACGACTCGCGCTACGACGACGTCCGTTGGATACCGACCTGGCCGAGCCGGTACCAGACCGGCGGCACCGTGTCACCGCTGTCGGCACTGGTCGTCAACGACGGGAACTCGGGGTACTCCCAGTCGCCCGACGAGCCGACGACCACACGCAGGGTCGGGGACGCCCCGCTCCTGTTCGTCGAGACGTTGAGGACGTCGCTGTCCCAGCGGGGCATCGCGGTCGGTGGAGGGACCGCCACGGGACCGGCACCGGCCGACGCCACCGAGTTGGGCTCCGTCGACTCCCTCCCGGTGATCGACCTCGTGGGCGAGATGCTGCTCAACTCCGACAACACCACCGCCGAACTCCTCACCAAGGAGATGGGTGTCGTGGCCAGCGGACGGGGCACGACGCGTGACGGTCTGGCGGCCATTCGCCGATCGCTCGAAGCCGAGGGCATCGATGTGTCGGCCCTCGTCATGAACGACGGATCCGGGCTCGACACCGGGAACCGCGCCACCTGCAGCCTCATGCTCGAGCTGTTCGAGCGCCTGTCGCAGACGCCGGAACTCCTGGCCAGTCTCCCCGTGGGTGGCCGTACGGGAACGTTGCGACGTCGGATGCTCTCCACTCCGTCCATGACGAAGGTCAGGGCCAAGACGGGAACCCTCAACGGTGTGAACGCACTGGCCGGACTCGTGAGCACCAACCAGGGGTGGACACTCGATTTCACGTTCCTCCACTCCGGGAACGACGTGAGGGCCACCGGCGTCGCCGACGGCTTCACCGATCGACTGGTGACCTATGGAGCGCGTCGGCCGAAGGAGTCGACCCTCGCGCCCCTCCCGGCCCGTTGATGTCGCACGTCGCGCCGCATCGCCTGCCGATGTTCCCGCTCGGCAACGTCGTGCTGCCCGGTCAGGCCCTTCCCCTGCAGGTCTTCGAGCCCCGTTACGACCGTCTGGTGCGCGACTCGTTGGCGCAGGACCGTCGCTTCGGCACCGTGTTGATAGACCGAGGGAGCGAGGTGGGTGGCGGTGACGAGCGCCGATCCGTCGGCACCGTCGTGACCATCGTCGAGGCCGATCCCGTCGCCCCGGGACGATGGCACGTGGTCGGCATCGGTTCAGGTCGGCTGCGCGTCGTCGAGTGGCTCCCGGACGACCCCTATCCGCAGGCCTTGGTCGCTCCGTTCGTGGTCGCCCATCCCGACCAGCGGACGTCACGCCTGTTGTCCGAGGTCGACGCGTCGGTACGGTCGTGGTTGCGGCGGGCCCACTCGTTCGGACTGGCGGTGGCTCCGCCCGACCTCGAACTCCCCGTCGACCCGGTGGCGGCGACCGAGTTGCTGCTGTCGGTCTCACCCCTGGGGCCGCTCGATCGTCAGCGTGTGATCGAGCGTCAGGACGCGTCATCCCGTCTGGAGGCGCTCCTCGAGGGCATGGAAGGTCAGGACGCGCTGCTCGACGCCCGCTTCGGATCGGGCGAGGACTGACGGCGGCGACTGGTCCTCGGTCTACAACGGAGAGTCGACCGGCACGCGCACCGAGATGAAGTCGAGTCGCCACAGTGAGTGGAACAGGCTCCGGGCATCATCGAGACCGACGAACTCGTGGGCGATCTCGCGGAGCGTCCTCGTGCCGTCCATACGCCGGACCAGTGCCATCTGCCGGTCGTCGAGGGTGACGGCCCAGTCGCTGCGGGCGATGCCGTCCTCGGTGACGGCGCATGGGTGACGCAACGCCGGAACGAAGCGGGCCACGTCGGGTGACGCGAAGTCGATCACGTAGGTCGAGAGGGGTCGCTCCGGACGGCAGGCCGTGAAGTAGTGGCATCCGTTGCGCCAGTTGATGCGCTCCATGACCCCCCATCGGCGTTCCTTCGGCAGCCGTTCCAGCAGGTGGGACAATTCGGGGCCGAGGTCCGGCGTGTGGTGATACGGGGCCTTCAGGAACCAGTCGTCGAACACCAGACCTGCGGAAGCCACCAGTGCGAGACAGTCCTCCACCGTGTAGTTGCGATCGCGGGCGTTGAGGAACGTGTCCACGAGACCGGCATCGTGGTGCAGGTCGCCGGCGATCCCGAGGTAGCCGTGTAACGGGTGGTCCTGCGGCAGCGAGCGGATCGTCGACTTGACCACTTCGAGTGAGCGCTCGTCCTGCTGCAGACCGAGGTCACGGAAAACCTCCTGCAACATCTGCACACCGATCCGTCCGTGTGCTGCGTAGAGCATCACCGCCACTACGCCGTCGGGCCGCACGCAGCGCCCCAGCGCCGTCAGTCCCACCGCGGGGTCGGCCATGTGATGGAGCACACCCGTGGAGATGACGAGGTCGAAGTCCCGGTCCAACCGACCGACGTGTTCGATCGGCAACAGGTGCAACTCGAGATTGCCGAGGTCATGGGACCGGGCCAGTCGGCGTTGGTGTCCGAGCGATGACTCGCTCACGTCGATGCCGATCACCCGGGACCGCGGGTTCGTGTGGGCGATGACGGCGGCCTGATTGGCGCCACACCCGGCGACGAGGATGTCGAGTGCGGCGCGAGGTTCCCGCCCGGGCCACAGCACCGGTTGGGCGTGGCTCGGGTCGAACCACTCCCAATTGCCCTCGAGCCATTCCCCGA
>VERC01000215.1 GCA_018882825.1 Acidimicrobiia bacterium
CGGGAACCACGGCTGGTCCTCCACCGGGATCGAGTTGATGTAGGGCGTCGTGACCTCCTGAGCGAGGTCGACGCCGAGTTCGCGCCCGTGTTCGGTGAGACGCTCCAGCAGGTAGACGGCGCGGTTGGGTCCCGAGCGCGACACCACGGTGGCAAGCGAGTCAAGCCATTCGGTGGTCTCGGTCGGGTCGGCGTCGGGCAACTGCCGGGCGTAGCGGTCGAGATGCATGCAGGGCGTCCTCCGTCGTCGCGCTCCGACCATGATGCCCGCCCGTCGCCGGGTCGCCACCGGGCGCTGACCTAACGTCCCTCACGTCGCGGTCGAGAGAGAGGTCGGCGTTGCGCAAGATCGAAGAGCTGACCGTGGACGGCCACCACCGAGCCGGTTCCGCATGATCGTCTACACCGATGGGGCCTGCAGCGGGAACCCCGGCCCCGGGGGATGGGCGTGGGCGGTGGTCGACGGTGGCTTCGCCTCGGGGGCCGACGGTCACACCACGAACCAGCGGATGGAGATCACCGCGGCATTCGAAGCGGTGCGGGCCAACGCGGGACCGCTCGAGATCGTCAGTGACTCCACCTACGTCGTGCACTGCTTCCGCGACCGGTGGCACGAGGGATGGCGGCGTCGGGGTTGGCGCAACTCGCAGCGCCAACCGGTGGCCAACCGGGATCTGTGGGAGCCGTTCATAGAACTGGTGCTCGGTCGCGGTGACGTCACCTTCCGGTGGGTGAAGGGTCACGGTGGCGATCCCATGAACGATCTGGTCGATCGGCTGGCCGTGGCCGCCGCCACCGCCCAGCGCGGCGCTCGAGGGGACCGTCCCCCGAGCCGTCTCGGTCCTCCCGACACGTTCGGCACGGGGGAGACGGCGCGCGGCATCGTCGACGCGGACGACCTCGACGATGTCGGTGGCGACGACGACGTCGATGGACCGCCCGGTCCGTCGGGTCAGGGCTCGTTGTTCTGAGCACGCTGTCGATGCGGAGGTGGAGCGGGACTGCTCGTAGGCTCCGGGCATGGACATCAACGGAATCTCCGCAATCGTGACCGGTGGGGCATCGGGCATCGGCGAGGCCTGTGCCCGTCAGTTGGCCGCCGGTGGGGCCAAGGTCGTCATCGCCGACCTCAACGACGACAAGGGCAACGCGCTGGCCACCGAGATCGGTGGGGCCTTCGCCCACGTCGACGTGTGCAACTCCGAGGACATCAAGGCTGCCATCGCGCTGGCCGAGGAGATGGGCCCGATTCGCGCCCTGGTGAACTCCGCTGGCATCGGCGCGGCCAGCCGCACCATCGGCAAGGACGGCAGCTACGACTCGGCCTTCAATCTCGACTACTGGCGCAAGGTCATCGACATCAACCTGACCGGCACCTTCGACTGCATCCGCCTGGTGGCCACGGCCATGAGCCGCACCGAACCGATCGGTGTCGACGGCGAGCGCGGCGCCATCGTCAACATGGCCTCAGTGGCGGCTTTCGACGGTCAGATCGGACAGGCCGCCTACTCGGCCTCGAAGGGTGCCGTGGTGGGCATGACCCTCCCGATCGCCCGCGATCTCGCCGTGGTCGGCGTGCGCGTCAACACGGTGGCCCCGGGCCTCATCGACACCCCGATCTACGGCGAGGGTGAGGGCAGCGAGGCGTTCAAGGCCAACCTGTCCAAGGACGTGCTCTATCCGAAGCGTCTCGGCTACGCCGACGAGTTGGCCTCGATGGTGCTCGAGCTCATCACCAACTCCTACATGAACGCCCAGACCATCCGCGTCGACGGAGGGGCCCGACTCGGCCCGAAGTGATCCGCCCCGCCCCCGGCGGGTCGGGATAGAGTCGTACACGTGTTCGTACTGGGTCTCGATCCCGGACTCACCCGTTGCGGGTACTGCGTCCTCGATGCCACCGATCCCGGGAGTCCCCGGGCGGTGGCGCTCGGGGTGTTGCGCACGGAGCCGACGGCCACCGTTCCCCTCCGCCTGCACGAACTGCAGGTCGAGGTCCGCGCCCTGCTGGACGAGTTCCGTCCCCGGGCGATGGCCGTGGAGCGGGTGCTGTTCCAGGTGAACGTGCGCACGGCGATGTCGGTGGGGCAGGCCAGCGGGGTGGCCATGGTCGAGGCCGTGGCCACCGGGTGCGAGGTCGTGCAGTACTCGCCCAACGAGGTGAAGTCGGCCGTGGCCGGGTGGGGCGGCGCCGACAAGGTGCAGGTGCAGCAGATGGTGCAGACGTTGCTCGGTCTGGCCGCACCGCCGCACCCGTTCGACGCCGCCGATGCCGCCGCGTTGGCCCTGTGTCACGTGGCCATGGCGCCGATGCGTCGCGCCCTCGACGGGAGCACCTCGCGATGATCGGATCGCTGCGCGGTGAACTGCTCGACCGCTGGCCCTCGGGTGAGGTGCTGGTGGAGGTGTCCGGCGTCGGCTATCGGGTGACCGTGGCGCCGGACACGGCCGCAGCACTGGGCGAGCCGGGCTCGGTGGTTTTCCTGCACGTGCACCATCACCGACGGGAGGACGCCGAGACCCTGTTCGGGTTCCCGACTGCGACCGACCGGATCGTGTTCGAGTCGCTGCTCTCGGCCCATGGTGTCGGTCCCGCGCTGGCCATGGCCATCCTCGCCGTGCATCCGCCCACGGCACTGGCCCGGGTGCTGGTCGACGACGATCTCGACGCGCTGTGTCTGGTGCCCGGGGTCGGCAAGAAGACCGCAGCGCGACTCCTCGTCGAACTCAAGTCGCGGCTCGACGTCGGCGGACTGGAATCGGCGGCCCTCGCCGCCGTCGGCAGTGCCGACGCCGGTGCCGCGGTCGGCGGCTCACCGGTCGCCGACGTCCGCGACGCGTTGTCCGGGCTCGGCTATGCGCCTGACGAGGTGGCGCTCGCCGTGCGCGATCTTCCCGATGACGTCGACTCCGCCGAACTGTTGCGTCTGGCCCTGCAGCGACTGGCCGCCTGATGCGCGACGAACTGCTCTCGCCCGAACCCACGCCCGAGGACCTCGAGCCCGGCCTGTCGGACCGCGTGTCCGGGGCCGATGTCATCGGCGAGGAGGGCGGATTGCGACCGCGGGTGCTCGCCGATTTCGTGGGCCAGCGCGAGCTCAAGGAGCACCTCGCCATCATCCTCGAGGCCGCCCGTCGCCGCGCCCAGGCCGTAGATCACCTGCTGTTCGCCGGTCCCCCGGGGCTGGGCAAGACCACGCTGTCGGGCATCGTCGCCGCCGAGATGGGGGTCGGTCTTCACATCACCTCCGGTCCGGCGCTCGACCGCGCCGGCGATCTGGCTGCGATCCTCACCCGGCTGGGTGAGGGCGACGTGCTGTTCATCGACGAGATCCACCGATTGAGTCGGACCGTCGAGGAGGTGCTCTACCCGGCGATGGAGGACTTCCAGCTCGACATCGTGCTCGGGAAGGGCCCGGCGGCGCGTTCCATCCGACTCGACCTGCCGAGGTTCACCCTGGTGGGCGCCACCACGCGCACCGGCCTCATCACCGGTCCGTTGCGCGACCGGTTCGGACTGGTGGCGCGCCTCGACTACTACGACGCCGACGAGTTGCAGGCCATCGTCGAACGGGCGGCCACGATCCTCGGCATCGGAGTGGACGCCGCTGGTGCCGCCGAGATCGCCCGTCGGGCGCGGGGCACACCCCGCATCGCCAACCGACTGCTCCGGCGCGTGCGCGACTTCGCCGAAGTGCGCGGGCACGGTCGCATCGACCGTGCCACCGCGCACGAGGGACTGGCGGTGTTCGGTGTCGACGATCTCGGACTCGACAAGGTCGACCGGTCCGTGCTCACCAACCTCTGCACGAAGTTCGGTGGGGGGCCGGTCGGTCTGGGCACGCTGTCGATCAGCGTCGGTGAGGCCGAGGAGACGGTGGAGGACGTGTACGAGCCGTTCCTCATCCAGTGTGGTCTGCTCATGCGCACACCGCGCGGACGTGTGGCCACACCGGCAGCGTGGGCGCATCTGGGTCTCGTCGCTCCGGCCGACGCCACATTGGCCGCCGATCCCGCTCGCACGCTCTTCGACGGCTGAGCGGACTCCTACGCTGGCGACGATGGACGTCGCCGACTTCGACTACGAACTTCCGCCGACGGCGATCGCCCAGCACCCGATCGAACCGCGCGATGCCGCCCGCCTGCTCGTCGACTCCGGCGACGGTGCACCGCCACAGCATCGGCATGTGCGCGACCTTCCCGAGATCCTCCGGCCGGGCGATCTCCTCGTGGTCAACACGACGCGAGTGCTGCCGGCCCGGCTCCGGTTGCGCAAGCGGTCCGGAGGTGCGGTTGAGGTCCTCCTCCTGGAACGGCTCGACGATGGTTCGCTCGACGAGTCGGGGGAGTCCCGGTGGGAGGCGCTCGTGCGTCCGAGCCGCAAGGTGCCACCCGGGACGGTGGTCGGACCCGAGCTCGGTCCGGGACTGTCGGTGACGGTCCACGATGACCTCGGCGAGGGTCGTCGAGAGGTGACGATCGAGACCGCAGGAC
>VERC01000010.1 GCA_018882825.1 Acidimicrobiia bacterium
ACCAGCGCCCGGGCCACGACCGGGGTGAGCGACTCGACGTGGGCCCGGCTGGCGATCTCGGGCACGACCCCGCCGTAGCGGGCGTGCAGATCGATCTGACTCGACACCACCGAGGACAGCACCTGATGCCCGTCGACGACGACGGCCGCCGCCGTCTCGTCACAACTCGTCTCGATGCCGAGCACCCTCATGACTCCTCCTCCACATCGATCGGTGCCGCGAGCGGCGCGTCGAGCGAGGCCTCGATGGCCACGCAGCGTTCGGCGAACTCCGGGGCATCGGCATCGTGCAGCCACAGCACGAGCGCGTCCTCCACCGGTCGCGAGTAATAGTCCTTGCGCACGCCGGCCGGCGCGAAGCCGAACCGTCGGTACAGCGCCAGTGCGGCGCCATTGGAGGCCCGCACCTCGAGCGTCACGGCGGCGGCGTCGAGGGCCACCGCACCGCGCAGCAGGCCGAGGAGCAGTCGGGTCCCGATCCGTTCACCATGACGATCGGGATCGACGGCGATGGTGGTGATGTGCCCCTCGCCGGCCACGAACAACATCCCCGCGAACCCGACCACGCGCGTCCCGTCGAGGGCGACGAGGTAGAGGCGTTCCTCGCGTCGACATTCGGCCAGGAACAGACCCAACGACCACGGCGTGGTGCTGGTGCGTTCCTCGATCTGCAGCACGGCTCGCAGGTGACGCCGTCGCATCGGCGCCAGCACGATCGTCGGCGGCACGGCCAGCACGGTCACGCCCCGGGCCTCGTCGTCCAGTTGATCTCGGCATCGGGCTTGCGCAGGTACAGGGGCTGCAGGTCCCACGGCTTCACCCACTGCTCGCGCAGCGCCCGGGCATGGGCCAACAGGACGAGGGACTGCGCGTTGGGATGGGAGAAGCCCTCCTCCACGATCTCGCACTTCTTGAGTCCCTCGAACACCTCGCGGTAGCGCACCACCCCGTCACCGACGAGCAGGCACTCCTCGCTGGTGGCCATCAGTTCCGACGCCAGGTCGTCCGGCGAACCGACCGAGTGACCGCCGAGTCGCTGGATGCCCCCGGGCACCTGTCGGTAGAAGGCGTAGAACACCTCGCCGCGACGGGCGTCGATGACGGCCACGATCAACCGGGAGGTGAATCGCACCGGGAAGGCCAGCAGGTCGAGGCTCGCGACACCGATCATCGGCACGCCGAGGGCGTAGGCCATCGCCTTGGCCGCCGCGACACCGACCCGCAGCCCGGTGAACAGACCCGGCCCGAGATCGACGGCCACCACACTGATCTCCGACAGTTCGACGCGGGCCTGCCGACACGTGAACTCGATGGCCGGGGTCAGGACCTCGGCGTGCTGACGACCGCGCAGCGACTGCGTGGAGGCCAGCACTCCCTCGTGGCCGCCCACGGCGACGCTGACCTGGGCGGTGGCGGTGTCGATCCCGCAGATCAGCATCAGTCGTCACCCTCGGGTTCGTGGATCCATGGCGCCACGGCGGTGGCCACGGCCCTGATGCGCGCCGCCCAGCGGGGACCCACGGGCACCAGTTCGAGCACCCTCACGTCGTCACTGGCCCCGGTGGGATCGAGGGCCACGGCGACCTCGTCGAACGCCACGCGGATCTCCAGATAGTCGGCGGGCAGCGCCGGCGCCACGGCATCGCCCCATTCGATGACCGTCACACCGCCGTCGTCGAGCATCTCGGCCATGCCCAGGTCCTCGAACTCGGCCAGTCCGTCGAGTCGATAGACGTCGAGGTGATGCATCTCCAGTCGACCGACGTAGGAGTTGACCAGCGTGAAGGTGGGACTGGTGATGAGGTCGTCGATGCCGAGCGCGGCACCGAACCCCTGGGTGAAGGCGGTCTTGCCCGCGCCGAGGTCGCCGACGAGCAACAACAGGTCGCCGGCCCGCGCCAGTTCGGCCAGCGCGGCGGCCAGCTCCTTCGTCTGGTCGACCGAGGTGGTGCGAGCGAAGATCACGACCGACCGCGTCCGTAGAATCGAGGCACGCGCGGGCCGATGCCGCACACGATCTCGTAGGGGATGGTGTCGAGACGATCGGCCATCTCGTCGGCGGTGAGCACCTCGTCACCCTGGCGGCCGATGAGCACGACCTCGTCACCCACCGCGACGTCGTCGTCGCCGCAGTCGACCATCAACTGGTCCATGGTGACGACGCCGACGATGGGCCGACGACGACCACCGACCAGCACCTGTCCACCGGCCAGACCGAGACGACGCGACACCCCGTCGGCGTAGCCGATGGGGACTGTGGCCACGGTGGTGTCGGCGGCGAACACGTGGCGGAGCCCGTAGGACACCCCTTCGCCGGCTCGCACCCGCTTGACCTGTGACACCTCGGCCCGCAGCGACAACGCGGGTCGCAGGTCGACGGCATCGGCCAACGTCGACGAGGGCGCGATCCCGTACACGGCGATTCCCACCCGCACCAGGTCGTACCGGCCGTGCGGATGGGCGATGGCGGTGGCGGAGTTCCCCGCATGTCGGAGCGCGGGGACGATGCCGGCGGCGGCCAGTTCGGCGAGGACGGCGTCGTAACGGGCCAGTTGCTGCGCCGTGAACGGATGACCGGGATCGTCGGCCACCGCGCAGTGCGTGAACACGCCCTCCAGCGAGAGCTCGGGACGCTCGACGATGGCCCTGGCCAACGCCAGGGCACCGGTCGGGGCCACGCCGATCCTGTTCATGCCGGTGTCGACCTTCATGTGGACCATCGCCACACGACCCGCGGTGCGGGCCGCAGCCGCCAGGGGTTCGACGGCAGCCACGGAGGTGATGGTGACGCGCAGGTCGTAGTGCACGACGGCGGGGAGATCGCCCAGTCGCGGTTGGGACAGCAGCAGGATCGGCGCGTCGATGCCGGCCTTGCGGAGGACCGCCGCCTCCTCGATCAGGGCAACGCTCAACCAGTCGGCCCCGGCGGCGAGCGCGGCCTCGCTGACGGCGATCGCACCGTGGCCGTACCCGTCGGCCTTCACCACCGCGCACACCAGTGCCGGCGTCACCATCTCGCGCACGGCCCTCACGTTGTGGGCCACTGCGGAGAGATCGACGTCGACACGCGCGGCGCGCACGGTCCTACTCGTCCGTTCCCGCGCCGGCCTCGTCCCATTCGGCCACGATGGCGCGCACGATGTCCTTGCGAGTGAGGATCCCCACCAACTCATCGTCGTCGACAACGCACAGTCGGTCGATCTCCTGTTCGTGGAGGATCGAGGCGGCGGCCTCGACGGTGTCGTCGGGACCGATGGCCGGCGCCGCCTCCCCCATGACCTCACCCACGGTGGCCCCGAGTGCCTTGGTCACGTCGGCATCGAGCCGGCGCTTCGAGGACGGCAACTCGATGTAGGCGCCGAGGAGGGTGATCACGGTCGGGAGGTGCAGACGCGCCTCCTCGACGATCAGATCGGCGGTGGTGAGGAGGCCGACGACCAGACCCTCGTCGTCGACCACGGGCGCGCCGTCGATGTCGTGCCGCAACATCTCGCGCATGGCGCCGTGCACATCATCGCTGACGGCGAAGGTCACGACGTCGGCGGTCATGAGGTCGCGGACTGGTCGGTCTCTGAGCATCGGCCCTCCGGCGCTCGACCGCTGCGCGCACGTCAGGGCCGAGGATCAGGATTGGAGACGGGTGAGGTCGTCGAGCACGGCCGGGACCAGCGACACGACGTCACCGGCGACCAGACCGAGCGGCCAGCCTAGGGCTCCGGCCCGACCGTGGATGAATGCGCCGGCTGCCGCCGCACGCCACGGATCGAGACCCCGGGCGCACAGCGCGCCGATCACCCCGGCCAGCACGTCGCCCGTCCCGGCGGTGGCCAGACGCCGATCGCCGGCGATCGACACGAGGACCCGACCGTCGGGCGCGGCGACCACGGTGGTCGGGCCCTTGAGGAGCACCACGGCACCCGACGCGGTGGCCAGCGACCGGGCCGCGGCCAGCCGATCGTGTCCCGGGGCCTCGCCGACCAGCCGGGCGTACTCGCCGTCATGGGGCGTGAGGACAGTGGTCGGACCAACGAACCGGGCCACCTCGGTGCCGAGCGCGGTCAGGGCGTCGGCGTCGACGACGGTGGGCAGACCGCGACCGGCCGCCGCGGCCACCACCCGACGTATCTCGGTGGCGGTGGCCGGCGCCGAGCCCAGACCATTGCCGATGACCAGCGCGGCGAAGCGGTCGAGTGCGGACACCACCTCCGCCGACCAGTCGTCGACGGGCAGGTCGACACGGACCGACTCGGTGGGCAGTTCGGCGGCCGGACCGCCCGGCGTGGACACGCGCACGTACCCCGCGCCGGTGCGCAGGGCAGCTCCGGCGCACAGCGATGCCGCCCCGCCCATGCCCGGTGCACCGGCCACCACCCAGAGCGCGCTGCGCCACTTGTGGGCGTCGACCGGCGTGGTCGGCAGCCACGAGGCCACGGCGGCGGCTCCGACCAGCGCGGCACGGGCCCGACCGCCGTGGAATCCGGTGTCGAGTCCGATGTCGAGTCCGATGTCGAGTCCGATGTCGGCCACCTCGATGTCACCGGCCAGTCGTCGCCCCTCACCCTGGACCAGTCCCGGCTTGAGCGCAGCGAAGGTCACGGTCACATCGGCGGTCAACACCTCACCGGCGCAGGCCCCGGTGAGACCGTCGACACCCGAGGGGATGTCCACGGCGAGCACCATGGCCCCGGCCGGCCGACGCGGGGCGGCCCACGGTCCGCGCAGCCCGGTGCCGTAGGCCGCATCGATGACCAGATCACAGTCCGGCAGCGAGAGTGGCGCCGCGGGATCGAACGCCGTCACATCGAGCACCGTGACGCGCACTCCTCGAAGGCGCAGTCGACGCGCCGCGTCACGACCGTCGTTGCCGTTGTTGCCCTTTCCCGCCAGCACCACGACGCGTCGACCGTAGGTGCCACCGAGCATGCGCACCGCGGTGCGGGCCACCGCCGCGCCGGCCCGACCGATGAGGACGTCGACCGGTTCGGGGGCGTCGCGGTCGATGGCGGCCATCTCCTCGGGGGTCACGATGGGAACGAGGTCGCCGGCGTCGAGGGGCGACCCGACCGATCGGACGGGAGCCGCCGGCGCAGGTGACCGGCGATCGGACACCGGTGCGGCACCGAGGGCCACGACGAGGGCGGTGGCCACGAGGTCGGAATGGCTGAGAGTGACCCGCCAGCCGACGATGCCGAGTTCGGCGGCCAGCGTCGCCGCCCGACCACGCACCACCACCGTGGGTCGACCGTCCGGATCGCGCTCGACCTCGATGTCGTGCCAGTCGGCGGCGCCGAGCCCGACCCCCATCGACTTGAGCACCGCTTCCTTGGTGGCGAACCGAACGGCGAACCGTTCGGTCGGATCGGTGCGCAGTCGGGCGTAGGCGATCTCCGCAGCGGTGAACAGACGGTCGACCAGTTCCGGTCGCCGCTCCAGGACGGTGCGGAAGCGACCGAGATCGACGAGGTCGGTGCCGACGCCGACGATCATCGGCTCAGGAACGCCAGCGCTCCGCCAACGCGCTCACCGGTTCGGTCATCAACTCGACCACGGGCACGTCGACGAGCAGGTCGTCGCGGAACACGGGTTCGGTCTCGGTGACCGACTGCTTCAGGGCGGCGTAACGGTTGCGGTACCCCTGCAGGACGGTACGCAGCGCCGGCAACGAGAGGTCGTCGCGCAGGCGCACGTGCAGCAAGGTGATGCCGGTGGCCTCACCCTCCTTGATCTCGGGCACGAGCAACACGGTGCGGCCGTCACTGCGACCCCGGGCCAGCAGCACGGTGTGTTCGGCCGCCACCAGCCGTTTCGTGCCGCGCAGCTGCGGATCGGTCGTCGTGCGACTGGGTAGGTCACGGGCCAGTCCGGAGCGGTCGACCACCACGATGGTGGCGCCGTCGTGCCCGGCGGGATCGACGTGACCCTCGATGGCGTAGCGCGTGGAACCGAGCACCTCGGCGATCAACGGTTCGAGGGCGGCCAACGTGCGCAGGGTCGAGTACGTGAGGCGGTCGCGCGGCGCACCGGCCTCGAGCACCGCCCGCACCGACGGGACCTGCATGAGCGTCTCGTCGGAGCGCGAGATACCCACGGTAACGGTCTTGGCCTGGTGCTTGATGGCATCGATGGGACGGGTCAGTTCATCGATGCAGACCGACAATGCGCCGACGAGGTCCTCGAGGACGACGGAGGGAGTGCCCACCTTGCCGAACTCGATCTGGTACGCCTCCAGTGGGACGGTTCCGAGGGCGAAGCGCCACATCGTCGCCAGTCGCACCGCCGAGCTGGCCTCCAGGTGACCGTCGTAGTGACCCGACCGCAGCGCGTCGAAGTAGCGCTGAGCGCAGGCCCCGAGATCGGGACGCAGACGCGACAGCATCTCCTCACCGTCACCGCCGCGCTCGACGGCGTCGTCGATCATGGCGCGGGCCTCGCGCAGCGGACGGGCCTGGGCGTCGATGGCGAGGGCGGCCTCGTAACCGAACAGGTGGCCGACCATCGCCGAGAGCACGAAGGCCAGGCGCGGGTGCACCGACGGGACGGCGATCACGTCGAGGGCGGCCGAGAACCGCTCCTCACCCGCCGAGGCCACGACCACCGGCGCCGCCTTGTGGGCGCGGTAGATCGCCACCTCCTTGGCCACGTCATCGGCGGTTGAGCCCTGCAGGCCGGCGGCGCACACGAGGATCATCGGCTCCGAGGACAGATCGATGTGCTTCTTGTCCTCGGTGCCGTCGCAGGCGATCGACTTGTAGCAGAGCTCCGACAACTTGATCCGCACCTCCTCGGCGGCGATGCGGTTGGCACCGTTGCCGACGATGGCCCAGTACCGGCGGGCCGGCGCCACCATCTGCGCGGCGCGGGCGATGTCGGGCCGAAGGGCGATGGTGCGCTCCATCGCCTCGGGGAGACGACGCAGGTCCTCCAACACCGCCGCCCGCTCCGGCGACGTCTCGCCCAGGGCATCGGCGATGGCCGCGGCCAAGAGGAAGCATGCGGCGATCTGCGAGTAGAACGCCTTGGTCGAAGCGACACTCATCTCCACGTCACGCCCGTCGGACGTGTAGAGCACGCCATCGGCGCGATCGGTGAGGTCGCTGTTGCGTCGATTGACGATGGCGATCACGTGCGCGCCGCGGGCGCGCACGAGATCCACCGTGCGATTGGTGTCGGTGGTGGTCCCCGACTGACTGACGGCGACGACCAACATGTCGCCCATCGCATCATCGAGGTGGACCCCGCTCACCTCGGTGGCCAGCCCCGAATCGACCGTCCCCCGCGAGTCGGGCGCGAACACCGCCAGTCCCTCGGCCAACGCACGGGACGCCACAGCGGCGGTCCCCTGCCCGATGGCGATGATGCGACCGATCGTCCCGTCACGCAGACCGTTGCGCACCTCCGGTGAGAGCACGTCGTCGCCGAGCACCACGGCGGGACGTCCCGCCTGCTCGACCAACTTGCCCCGGAGCGTCTTGCGGAACGATGCCGGCGCCTCGCCGATCTCCTTGAGCAGGAAGTGGGGAGCGTCTCCGCGGTCGATGTCACGGGTGGTGATCTGCGCCTCGTCGAGTTCGTCGGTCGCCACCGGAAGCGCGGTGCCGTCGTAGGCCCACCGCTCGATGCCGTCGACGAGACCGGCCCGATCACCGTGGAGCATGACCACCTGACCGCGACTGGCTGGATTGGTCGGATCGGCGGGGACGTCGCCATCGAGTCGCAGGTAGGTGGCCGTGTCCTCCACCACGCCGTAGGGCTCACTGGCGACGATGAAGGCGTCCTCGGCCAGGCCGATGTAGAGCGCCTGACCGCTGCCCCGTAGGGCCAACAGCAGACCGTCCGGCACGTCGGCGGCGCTGGCGGCGATGGCCACCGAGCCCTCGAGTTCGTTGACCGTCGAACGGAACGCCTCCATCGCACCGGTGCCGTCGAGCATGGCCCGCGACGTGAGCGTGGGGATGACCTTGGCGTCGGTGGTGATCTCGTGCGCGATCCGCAGTGATTCGGCGGCCTTCAGATCGGCGAAGTTGTCGACGTCACCGTTGAGCACGGCGGTCACGTAGGGACCGGAGGCCCCACCGGTCTCGTCGGAGTTGAGCGGGTGGGCGTTGGCCTGACTGATGATGCCGACGCTGGCCCACCGCGTGTGACCGAGCACGACGGCTTCGACCGTCGTCGACGTCAGGGCCTGCCGCAGGAGCAGATCGTCGGTGATCGCCTGGCGTATGGCCCGCGTGTTGTCGCCGAGTTCGCCGATCTCGGCCGCCGCCTTGTAGACGAACGAGAGGTGTCCCTCGGGTGTGCGGATCGCCATCGAGGAGAACAGCGGATCCGCCGCCCGTTCGGCGAGCACCGCGGCGATGGCCGGCGAACCGAGATCGAGACCGTGTCCTCGAACCAACAGGTGCAGTCCTGCGCTGTCTCGACCGCGGACCTCGAGTCGGTCGATCGCCGAGAGCGCCTGATGCACCGACAGCGCGACGGCGATGGCCGCCGGGTCGGCGTCGGGAACACCGGCCAGCAACGCGGCCACTCCCTCGGCGGCCCGGAGTCGATCCCGCCGCAATGCCCACAGTCCGTCGGTGACCTGGATCAGCGCGGCGTTGACGTGTTCGAGATCGTCACCGACCAGACCGGCATCGAGCCCTCCGTCGAGTGCATGCTCGAGTTCGGCCACCTGTCGGTCGAGTCCGCTGACCAGATTGGCGACCGTCGTGCGCAACGCAGGGTCGGCGAGCAGGGCGCGCACACCCGGCACCCCGCGCAGGGCCTCGTCGGCCGCGGCGATCATGATCGCCGACTCGGCCACCGGCGGGGCCAGATCGACCGGTGCGGCAGGAACCGCCACCAGTCGCCGATAGGCGTCCTCCAGCAGGCGCGAGGCGGCGTCGAGTCGATCGATCACCTCGGCCGACGCCGGTACGCGGCGATCGGCGGGACGCCGGACGATGGCGATGATGCCGCACATGGGACCGGGAGCCTACGCCCCGCCGACCCGTTCGACCTCGGCGGCCAGACGCATGGCAACGGCTTCGGCCACCGACTCCGACGTCGCCTCGACCATCACCCGCACGAGTGGCTCGGTCCCGCTCGGACGCAGGAGGACCCGTCCAGCGCCGGCCAGTTCGGCCTCGGCCGCGGAGATCTCGTCGGCCAGCACCTCGGCGATGTCGGATCTCCGGACGGCCACGGGCACGTTGACCAATACCTGTGGCAGGCGATCCATGGAGTCGGCGGCCACGAGCGACAGCGGTCGACCCGCGTCCGCCAACAGGGCGAGCAGACGCACACCGGACAGCACACCGTCACCGGTCGTGGCCAGATCGGAGAAGACGATGTGCCCCGACTGTTCGCCACCGAGGGATCCGTCGACCCGGTCGAGCGCCTCCAACACGTGGCGGTCACCCACCGGTGTCTCGACGACCTCGATGCCGAGTTCGTCCATGCGCAACCGCAGACCGAGGTTGCTCATCACCGTCACCACGAGACGATCACCCCGCAGGAGCCCGCGCCGCCGTAGATCGGTGGCGAACATCGCCAGCAACTGGTCGCCATCGACCAGTGCGCCGCGCTCGTCGACGGCCAGCAGTCGATCGGCGTCGCCATCGAAGGCCAGCCCCACATCGGCGCCGGCGGCGATGACGGTACGGCACAGATCGTCCGGATGGGTGCTCCCACAGGCGTCGTTGATGTTGCGACCATCCGGCGCCGCGTGCAGCACGATCGGATCGAGCCCGAGCGAGCGAAGGACCGTCGGAGCCACCGTCGATGACGCACCGTTGGCGCAATCGATGACCACCCGGAGCGCCGACACGTCGGCGGGACAGGAGGCGACGACCGCCGCACACCAACCGGACACGGCGCCATCGTCGACCGTCACGTCGACATCGGCGGTCGACACGAGTTCGAGCGCGCGATCGAGCGCGAGGTCACCGGCGAGGATCGCGTCGAGTTCCGACTCCAGTCTCGACTCGACGGCATCGACCAACTTCCGTCCTCCAGCGGCGAAGAACTTGATGCCGTTGTCGGTCCATTGGTTGTGCGAGGCCGAGATCACGGCACCCGGCAGGGCACGCTGCGCGCCGACCCAGGCCACCGCCGGCGTGGGGGCCACACCCAACGAGACGACACCGACCCCGGCGGCTCGCAGTCCGGCGCCGAGGGCGCGCTCGATCCGCGCACCCGATTCCCGTGTGTCGCGCCCGACGACGAAACCCGAGGTCGGGCCGAGCACCCTGGCGGCGGCGAGACCGAGGGCGGCGACGAACCGGTCGTCGAACGCCGAGGCGGGACCGCGGACCCCGTCCGTTCCAAAGCGCAGTGTGCTCAGCGCTTCGAGTACTGAGGAGCCTTGCGGGCCTTCTTGAGGCCGTACTTCTTCGACTCCTTCTTGCGATCGTCTCGCGTCAGGAATCCGGCTCGCTTCCGATCGGTCCGGGTGTCGGGGTCGCGCTCGACCAGCGCGCGGGCGATGCCGTGACGCAGGGCGCCGGCCTGACCCGACACACCGCCACCGTCGATGTTGCACTCGACGTCGTAGACCTCGTCGGTGTTGGTGATGCGCAGCGGCTCGCTGAGGATCATGCGGTGCGTCTCGGAGGGGAAGTAATCCTTCACCGGACGCTTGTTGACCGTGATCGTCCCGGTTCCGGGACGGAGCAGGACGCGGGCCACCGCGCGCTTGCGGCGACCGGTCGACTGGACGAGGGGGTTGGGCATGTCGCTACCTCTGCTTCGGGAACGCTCAGCGGGCCTTCGCGTGCGCGAAGTCGATGGGCTGCGGCGTCTGGGCGCCATGGGGATGGTTCGGACCGGCGTAGACCTTGAGCTTCTTGATCATCTGACGACCGAGTCGGTTCTTCGGCAACATGCCGCGGACGGCATTGCGCACGGACTCGGCCGGACGGGTCGCCAGCATCTCGCCCTTCGAGCGCGTCCGCAGACCACCCGGGTACCCCGAGTGACGGTGGACGAAGAGCTTCGAGCCCTTGTCCGAGGTGAGGACGACCTTATCGGCGTTGATCACGATCACGTGGTCGCCGGTGTCCATGTGGGGGGTGAACATCGGCTTGTGCTTGCCACGCAGGATCC
Organism: Acidimicrobiia bacterium; assembly: GCA_018882825.1. Classification (GTDB taxonomy): domain Bacteria; phylum Actinomycetota; class Acidimicrobiia; order Acidimicrobiales; family Acidimicrobilacustridaceae; genus Acidimicrobilacustris. The sequence goes on from VERC01000010.1 coordinate 11,085, forward strand.
GTGCCACCTCGGTGGCGACGCGACCGAGGACCATGCCCTCGGCATCGACGACGTACCACGAGCGCTGGATCTCACTGGCCTTCGGGGAGTAGGTGCGCACGGCGCGACCCTTCTTCTTCGTTCGGACGGACGGGAGAGCCTACGGGGCAGCCCGGAACGGGGGCAACTCACGGTCGGTGCCCGCTGCTGCGTAGGTCACGCTCCACAGGCACAGACCGTGGGGCGGGGCCAGTCCCCCGGCCGCCGCCCGGTCACGGGCGGCCAGGATCGAGGTCATCTCACCCGGTCGGCGTGATCCCCGACCCATGTCGACCAACGTCCCCACGATCGACCGGACCATCTGGTGACAGAAGGCGGTGGCCGAGATCTCGAAGCGCAGCACCCCGTCACCGAGGTCCTGCCACGCCGCCGCGGTGACCCTTCGCACCAGGGAGACCTCCTCGACCTCCGGGCCCGTCTTCGGGCGCCGACAGAAGGAGGAGAAGTCGTGGGTGCCGATCAACGGATCACAACCCAGTCGCAGCCGGGAAAGGTCGACACCCTGCGGGATCCACCATGTGGTGGCGGCCAGGAAGGGATCGGGCACCGGCCGATCGAGCAACGTGTAGCGGTAGGTGCGCCCGGTGGCCGAGAACCGGGCATCGAAGTCGTCGGGCGCCGGCTCGCACTCGCGCACCACGATCGAGGGGACGCACCGACGGTTCACGGCCCGGGCCAACCGTGCCGGTGAGGCCCGACCGGAGGCCACCGCCTCGGCATCGACGTCGAAGGAGATGACCTGGCCCCACGCGTGGACGCCGCGATCGGTGCGACCGGCCATGGAGAGCACCACCGGATGACCGGCGACTCGTTCGAGCACGGGCCGCACGGTGCCGGCCACCGTGGGTACCCCGGCGTTCTCGGCCATCCCGTGGAACCGGGAGCCGTCATAGGCCAACGTCATGCGCATCCGGACACGACCCGGAGCGGGGGCGGCCACCACGGCCAGTGTCCGGGTCAGACGAGCTCGATGCGCGCCATCGGGGCGTTGTCGCCCTGGCGCGGGCCCAGCTTGAGGATCCGGGTGTAGCCACCGGCCCGGGTGGAGTAGCGCGGCGCGATGTCGGAGAAGAGCTTGGAGGCCATCTCCTTGTCACCGAGGTACGACACGACCTGCCGGTGACGGTGCACGCCACCCTTCTTGGCCTTGGTGATCAGCTTCTCGGCCACCGGACGCAGCGCCTTGGCCTTGGCCTCGGTGGTCACGATGCCCTCGGCGGCGAACAGCGAGGCCGCCAGGTTGGCCATCATCAACTTCTGATGGGCGGCGTCACCGCCGAAGCGACGGGACTTGCGCGGGGTTGCAGGCATCGGTGATCAGTCCTGGTTCCGGAGCGACAGACCGCGCTCGTCCAACTTGGCGATGACCTCGTCGAGCGACTTCGAACCGAAGTTCGTGACCGCCAGAAGGTCGTCGGCCGACTTCTGCAGCAACTCGCCGACAGTGTTGACCTGGGCCCGCTTGAGGCAGTTGCGCGGACGCTCCGACAGATCGAGGTCCTCGATGGGGAGATCGAGATCGGGCGAGCCCGACGTCGTCGAGGTCACCTCGCCGAGTTCGAGGCCCTGGGGTTCCTCGCTCATCTCGGCCACCAGCGTGACCAGCGACTGCAGGGTGGCCCCGGCCGACGCCAGGGCTTCCCGAGCGGTGATCGAGCCATCGGTCTCGATGTCGAGCACCAGACGATCGAACTCGGTCGACTGCTCGACACGGGTGGGCTCCACCGAGAAGGTGACCCGTCGCACCGGCGAGAAGATCGAGTCGACCGGGATGATCCCGATGGTGTTCGACGTCTTGTTGCGCTCGGCCGAGACGTAACCCCGACCGCGCTCGACGGTGATGTCGAGGGCGAGACGACCCGATTCGTTGATCGTGGCGATGTGGAGGCCCGGATTCAGCACCTCGACGTCGGCGGTCAGCACGATGTCGCCGGCGGTGACCTCGGCCGGACCTCGGGCATCGATGCGCAGCGACACCGGATCGTCGGTGTGGACGCGCAGGACGAGGTCCTTGAGGTTCAGGATGATGTCGGTGACGTCCTCGGTGACACCCTTGATGGTGTCGAACTCGTGGAGCGCCTCGTCGAACCGGACCTGGGTGACGGCGGCACCCGGGATCGACGAGAGGAGCGTGCGGCGGAGAGAGTTGCCGAGCGTGTGTCCGAATCCGGGCTCGAGCGGACCGACCGCGAACAGTTGCCGATCGCCCTCGGCCTCGCCCAGCGCTTCCACCTTCGGTCGCTGCATGACCAGCATGACTACCTACCTCGTTGTCTTCGTTCGTGGGATCTGCACACGGGCGTGGTTCCGCCCGAGGCACTTACTTCGAGTAGAGCTCGACGATGAGCTGTTCGCGCACCGGCACGTCGATCTGGTCGCGCAGCGGCGGATTGAGGACGGTGGCGCTGAACCCTCCGTCACCCGACTCGAGCCACGCCGGGGGCGTGCGATCGAGGACCTCGCGGTTCCACTGGATGACGACCAACGCTCGGGCCTTGTCGCGCAGGGAGATCACGTCACCCTTCCGCACGCGGTAGCTGGGGATGTCCACCCGCTTGCCGTTCACGTTGATGTGGCCGTGGCCCACGAACTGACGGGCCTGCGGTCGGGTGGCGGCCCATCCGGCCCGGTACACCACGTTGTCGAGACGCATCTCCAGGAACCGGAGCATGTTCTCGCCGGTCACGCCCTGTCGGCGGTTCGCTTCCTCGTAGAGGTTGCGGAACTGCTTCTCCGACAGTCCGTAGGTGAAGCGCGCCTTCTGCTTCTCCTGCAGCTGCATCAGGTACTCGCTGGGATTGCCCCGGCGACGGGTGCGCCCGTGCTCACCCGGGGGGTAGGGGCGCTTCTCGAGGGCGACCGTCTCGCCCTTGGTGCCGAAGATGTTGGTTCCCAGTCGACGCGACACGCGCGCCTTGGGGCCGGTGTAACGAGCCATGTCAGACCCTCCGACGCTTGGGCGGGCGGCAACCGTTGTGCGGCACCGGGGTGACGTCCTTGATGCCGGTCACCTCGATGCCGGCGTTCTGGATGGAGCGGATCGCCGTCTCGCGGCCCGACCCGGGACCCTTCACCAGCACGTCGACCTTGCGGACGCCGTGCTCCATGGCCCGCTTGGCGCACTGCTCAGCGGCCATCTGGGCGGCGAACGGCGTGCTCTTGCGGGACCCCTTGAAGCCGACGTTGCCGGCCGAGGCCCACGACAGCACGTTGCCGTCCTGATCGGTGATGGAGACGATCGTGTTGTTGAACGAGCTCTTGATGTGCGCCACCCCGTGGGTGACGAACTTGCGTTCCTTCTTGCGGGGCCGACGGCCACCGCTCGCAGGCTTGGCCATCAGCGGGTCGCCTTCTTCTTACCGGCAACGGTCTTCTTCGGACCCTTGCGCGTACGGGCATTGGTGTGGGTGCGCTGACCGCGCACGGGGAGCCCGCGTCGATGGCGCAGACCCTGGTAGCAGCCGATCTCCATCTTGCGACGGATGTCCTGATCGACGTCGCGGCGCAGATCACCCTCGACCTTGAGGCTGCTGTCGATGTAGGCACGGATGCGATTGACCTCTTCGTCGGTGAGGTCGCGGACCCGCGTGTTGCGGTCGATGCCGGTCGCCTCGCAGATGTTCTGCGAGGTGGTCCGACCGATTCCGTAGATGTAGGTGAGCGAGATCTCGAGCCGCTTCTCGCGGGGGATGTCGACGCCGGAGATACGAGCCATCGATCAGCCCTGCCGCTGCTTGTGACGCGGGTTGTCGCAGATGACCTGCACACGCCCGTGGCGGCGGATCACCTTGCACTTCTCACAGATCTTCTTGACGCTGGGACGCACCTTCACGTCGTTTCCTTCCTCTCGCCCGGCGGACCGGGTACACCGGAGCGGATCCTCCGGCGGGTCCGACGCTCGTCGGACTCTCACTTGTTCGGTACTGCAGGCTTGTTCGGTACTGCGGGACTACTTGTAGCGGTAGGTGATGCGGCCGCGGGTCAGGTCGTAGGGCGTGAGCTCGACCTGGACACGGTCACCGGGGAGGATGCGGATGTAGTGCATGCGCATCTTCCCGGAGATGTGGGCCAGCACCTTGTGCCCGTTCTCGAGTTCGACCCGGAACATGGCATTCGGCAGCGGCTCGATGACCGTCCCCTCGAGGACGATCGCGTCTTCCTTGGGCTTGGGCAGGGCGAGTGCTCCTTCGGGACACGGACCCGTCACACACCCGGCGGAACGGGCCGGGTGTGGGCGGACGGAGAATCGTACCGGGCCGCCCCGATCCCGCCAAATGCGGACCGGGCGCCCCTCATCCGTGCTTGCGCAGGGCCAGATGGAAGCTGGTGAAGACCCGACCGTCGTGCTCCAGCACGATGTGGGGGGCGCCGTCGTAGTCGAGACGGTGCATCCACAGCCCTCCCAGCCGGTCGACCTTGGCGTGCTGGGCCGCCGAGACCTCGGCGAAGGGGACGACGGTGGCCATGGTGGCGGCCGAGACCGAGGGGTCGAAGGGCTCGAGGAGTGACCAGTCCCGCTCCCCCACGAACAGGTCCTCGATCTCGTCCGCCCCGAACAGCAGGACGCCGGGGAACCCGGGCGGGGGGCCCGAGATGCGGAACTCGGTGGACAGTGACAGGACGCCCCCGGGCTTGAGCACCCGGAAGATCTCGTCCAGTGCGCGTTCCACATCGGAGCGCTCGCCGAAGTGTTCGACGGAACTGGAGGAGAACACACCGTCGAAGGAGCCATCGGGCAGGTCGAGGTGGAGGGCATCCATGTGCCGGACCTCGAGGCGGGAGGGCTCCCACGGGGACGGCCAGTGCCGACCCGGGTCGGTGAGCATCGTGGCATTGGCGCTCTCCTCCCACCCCTCCGACAGGTACAGGTCGGTGGCCAGGACGTGTCGCGCGTGGCGGGTGAGGTGGAACAGGGTGGGCTCGTTCCCGGCACCCACCCCGAGGAAGCGGGCGGACCCGTCGAGCAGTCCCGCCTCACCGAAGGCGAGGACCGCCATGGTCACCTCCCAGTACTTGCGCCATTCGACGCCGTCGGGGAACCCGGGGCCGAAGCGGAGCAGTTCGTGGGGGAGAACCTCTCGCATGACCTCGCGGAACCTCGGTGAGGCGAAGTCCTCGAGCTCGCACACCTTGGCCAACGACGGCCGGTGGTCGGGTCCGACGACGGGACGAACCGGCGACTTCTCGACACGGGCGCCGCGGCGGGAGAGTCCCTCGCACAACCAGTCGACGGTGGTCCGCACCGAACGGGCCAGTGTCGTCGGGTCGACCCGGGCCGCCAGCGCCCGGCGCTGCTCGCGCAGCACACGATCGGTTCCTCGCCGGGTCGTCCATTCGATGCTCCGCCGCACCGCATCGGGGTCGTCCACCGAGAACATCCACCGACCGTCACCCAGCAACTCCCGGTGGGCGGCGATGTCGGAGACGACGACCGGCGTGCCCCGCTCCACCGCCTCCACCACCGGCAACGAGTAGCCCTCCTGTCGGGAGGGCACGACCACGACCTCGGCCCGACCCATCAGGGCATCGAGTTGGGCGTCGCCGATCAACGACCGCAGCACCAACCGATCGGCGGGGAGTCCGAGCGCCCGGGCCGTGACGGACAGCGCCTTCGTCTGGGCGGGCGTGACATTGGCGACGACCACCACTCCCGGGTCGTCACGGCGACGGGCGGCGGCGGCCAGGGCCCCCATCACACCCACGGCCAGGTTCTTGTGCACGAGACCGTTGCCGACCACCAGCAGCCAGCGGTCGAAGGGGAGCCCGAGATCGCCGGCGGGATCACCGGCCACCGGTCGCGGTTCGGCGCCGGTGCGCAGCAGTCGCGCCGTCTCGAGACCCAGCGCCTCCGCCTCCGCCTCGGCCGCCCCCGACAGGGTGAGGACCCGATCGAACCGGGCCAGACACTCGAGTCCGAACTGGTAGTGGAAGAACTCCGCGGGAGTGCGGAGGAACTCCTCGGGATGGAAACCGACGATGGCATCGAGGAAGACGCCGGCCGAGCGGATCTTCGGTGAGGCGACCAGTCGGATCTGCTCGTCGTCGAGCGGATGATGGAACGGGGCCAGTTGCAGGAAGGCGCCGACGACCGATTCGTCGCCGTCCCACACGCCATCGATCCGCTCGGTCTCCCGATCGCCGGGTTGCGCCAGAGGACCCATGGTGAGGACGCTCACATCGGCGGGCACGTACTCGAGGACCTCGCGCAGGATGCTGCGGGCGTGGCTGCGCGTCCCGCACGGGATGAGATCGATGGCCCGGGCATCGATCACCAGTGCGTGCCGGGACCCGTCCGCTGGTGGACGCCCGGCCACGACGGGGATGGCCGCCAGCCGATCCAGTTCGAGGAGACCTCCGTGGCGTGCCGCCAGTTGCGACACCTCCTGCCACTCGGCGGCATCGAGCAGGAGCGGTCCCGAGCGCCGACGGGCCAGGAGTCGACGACGAACCCGCTCCCACGGGTCGGCATCGCCGGTGGTCCGCACCGGGAGCGACGGCCCGAGGGGCCGACCCGGCCGGGACATGCGGTCCACCCGGGACCGCAGCGCCGTCGGACGGGACCGCCCCCGACGACGCAACCACCGGACCTCACGGACGGCGCGCCGCACGAACGGCTCCAGCGGTCGGAGCGGACGGAGGGCACGCACGAGTCGGCCCCCGATGCGCATGCTCCACGAGGCGCGCACCGCCACCAGGTCGGCCTCCAGCCGCCCGACCGTCGCCTCGGCCGCCACCGCTCGTGCCTCGGCCGCCTCCAGGGCGCGGTCCCGTTCGACCAGCGCCCGCGACAGCCGGGCATCGACGTCACCGACCTCACGAACCAGCACCGGTCGCGGCAGGAATCCGTCGATGGGCGAGACGGGTGCCGCCAGTCGGTCGCGGAGTTCGGGGTGATCACCCCGGGCGTAGAAGCGGTTGAGACCGTCGTCGACGGCGAAGTCGTAGCCGGCATCGAGCAGGATCGGTTCCCATGACGCGAACGACGGGCGATGGGTGCCCGGTTCGATCGATTCGGCCACCACGACCAGCGGTCGGTACCGGTCCCAGTCGTTCCCGAGCAGCACCTCGCGTTCGGCCCCCTCGACGTCGACCTTGAGGAAGGCGATCGGGTTCCCCCCGGAGTGACGGTCGAGGATCGTCGCCAGGGTCGTGGCCGGACAGCGGACGACGGTCCACGATTCGACGTTCACCGGTTCGTTCCTGAGGCTCTGCAGGTCGATCGCCGACAGATCGGGATGGGGCCAGGCGATGTTGAACTCGACTTCGCCCTCGTGGTCGGTCACGGCGACGGCGAGGTTGACGTCACTCGGGCGATCGGCCGACAGCGCATCGAAGTTGGGGCCGGGCTCACAGTTGATGCCGTTCCAGCCGCGCTCCATGAACAGTCGCGTCACCGACAGGTCGAAAGGATGTCCCGCGCCCACGTCGACCCAGATGTGGTCACGAAGATGACCGACCGCCTTCCACAGACGCACGTCCTCGAAGTTCTGGGCGTAGGAGATCCGCGGGATGTGGGAGAACGCGTCGGCCACGGTCGGCGCCCCGGTCAGCGACCGAGCGCGTCGTCGATCACCGTGAACACGCGGGTCGCGACCTCGTCCGGCGTCCCCAATCCGTCGACCCGACGCAGGAGACCGGCTCGGTCGTACCAGTCGATCGTCGGCTGGGTCTCCGACGCATAGGCGGCCAGACGGCGGTTTACCGCCTCGGGCGTGTCGTCGTCGCGCTGCACGACCTCACCGCCACACGAATCGCAGATCCACCCCGAGGCGGGCGGGTCGACGGTCGAGTACACCCGAGCGCACGACGCGCACACCCGACGTGAGGAGATGCGCTCCAGCACGGCGTCCTCGGGG
>VERC01000216.1 GCA_018882825.1 Acidimicrobiia bacterium
CCCCGGAGGCGGTCGGCGCTGGGTCGATCGGTGCGACGGGCCACCCGCCACGAGGTCGGTGACAGCTCGACCGGGGCCCCGAACTCGTTCTCCAGGCGGTGGACCGCCACCTCGAACTGCATCGGACCCACGGCAGCCAGGACCGGCGCCGAGTCCCCCTGATCGGCATCGCGCAGCACCTGCACCACGCCCTCCTCGTCGAGTTGGGCGATGCCACGACGGAACTGCTTGAACCGGGCCGTGTCACGGACCCGGGCCACCGAGAAGTGCTCGGGGGCGAAGCTCGGGATGGCGGGGAACTCCACCGGCTCGTCGAGCCACAGCGTGTCACCCACCCGGACGTCGGTGGCGTTCACCAGCCCGATGACGTCACCCGGGAAGGCCTCGTCGATCGTCTCCCGCTCGGAACCGAACACCTGATGGGCGTACTTGGTGGCGAACGGTCGACCGGTGGCACCGTGAGTCACCACCATGCCGCGCTCGAACCGGCCCGAGCACACGCGCAGGAAGGCGATCCGATCGCGGTGCGAGGGATCCATGTTCGCCTGCACCTTGAACACGAATCCGGAGAATGGAGCGTCGAGCGATCGCTCGTGTCCGTCGACGTCGAGCCGGGGACCGGGAGGGGGAACGAGATCGATCACGGCATCGAGGAGCTTGCGCACCCCGAAGTTGGTGAGGGCCGATCCGAAGAACGCCGGCGTCGACTGCGCGCCGAGGAACAACTCGACGTCGACGTCGGCGCCGATTTCGTCGAGCAGCGCGATGCCGTCAGTGGCCGCCGTCCACGCGTCGCCCTCCTCCACTGCGGCTCGCTCGGGGTCGACGATCTCCTCGGTGGCCTCGGTGGCGCCGCGGGCCACTCGCCCGAAACGTGTGTACTCGCCCGAGCGCCGATCGATGACCCCGCGGAAGTCCCCGGCGATGCCGACCGGCCACGTCACCGGTGTCACCACCAGTCCGATCTGCTTCTCGATCTCGTCGAGCAGTTCGAGGGCTTCGAGTCCGGGCCGGTCCCACTTGTTGATGAAGGTCAGGAGTGGCAACTCCCGCTGACGGCAGACATCGAACAACTTGAGGGTCTGCGGTTCGATGCCCTTGGCCGCGTCGAGCACCATCACCGCGGCATCGGCGGCGGCCAGCACGCGGTAGGTGTCCTCGGAGAAGTCGCGGTGACCGGGCGTGTCGAGCAGGTTCACGACGCGGTCTCGGTAGGGGAACTGCAGCACCGTCGACGTGATCGAGATGCCGCGTTGCTGTTCGAGGGCCATCCAGTCCGAGGTGGCCGAACGTCGACCCGAGCGGGCCTTGACCGCACCGGCCTCCGAGGTGAGGGCGCCGCCGTAGAGGAGGAACTTCTCGGTGAGCGTCGTCTTGCCCGCGTCGGGGTGACTGATGATCGCGAACGTCCGACGACGAGCGGCTTCGGCGGACGGTGTGGCCATCGATCCCGAGGGTAGCGGTCGTCCCTTCCGGGCCCGCCATCGGTGCGGGCGTCGGGAGCGCGGTTCAGTCGGTCGGGGCGGTGCAGTTCCCGCAGGTGCCGACGAGGTCGAGGCGATGGTGATCGATCCGGAAACCGTGCGCACGGGCCACCTTCGCCGACAGTGACCGGAGCTCGTCCTCGATCACGTTGGGCACGTCGATGTCGATCACCGCTCCGCAGCGGGCGCACACGAGGTGATGGTGGTGGCCGGTGAGGTGCTCGGCCAGTTCGTAGCGAGCGGTGTCGTCGTCGGTCACCACCCGGTGCACGACGCCGGCCTCCTCCAGCACGGCGAGATTGCGATAGGCCGAGCTCTGGGCCATGCCGTCGATCGACTCCAGCAGCTCGATGACCGTCACCGGACCGGAGGATCCGACCAGCGCGTCGACCAGCGAGCGACGGTTGGCCGTGTAGCGCTGTCCGGCCCGACGGAGTTGCTCGTCGGCGGTGCCGTGGACGTCGATGTCGGACGATCGCATGGTCCGACGAGTGTACGGGGACGGGTGGGGACGATCGAAGGGTGACGACCTAGGCTCGGACCGATGGGGGAGAACGACGAGACGCGCACGTTTCCGGGGGCGCGCCGACCCGATCGGTCGTGGTCGGCCGACAGCAGCGGATTGCGGCTGCACGTCAACGAGTGGGGTGATCCCGACGCGCCCGTCATCGGGCTGGTCCATGGTGGATTCGACTTCTCGCTCACCTTCAGCGTCTTCGCCCCGATGCTGGCCGACGCCGGCTGGCGCGTCGTGGCCTGGGACGCGCGTGGCCACGGCGACTCGGAGCGCGCGCACTACTACTCGTGGACGGCCGACGTGCGTGACCATCTGGCGGTCATCACGTCGATCTCCGAGGAACCGATCGTGCTGCTCGGCCACTCGAAGGGCGGTGGTCAGTTGCTCGACCTCCTCGACGGTCGGCCGTACCTCGCTCGCGCTTTCGTCAACCTCGACGGTCTGCCCTCGCAGTTCTCGTCCCCCGACGTGCCCGATCGCGAACGCCGCCGCATGCGCCGCGCCGATCTCACCTCCGGACTCGATCGTCGTCGCCGTCGCAACGAGTTGTCGCGTCGTCCGGACACCATCGAGGGACTGGCCGCCCGTCGCCAGCCGATGAACCCGCGACTCCCGTCGGAGTGGCTGGAGTTCCTCGTCACGCAGGGGGCGCGTCGCGATGCCGAGGGCTGGCGGTGGAAGATCGATCCGTTGCTGCACCTCGGTGGCTTCGGCCCGTGGCGGCCGGGATGGTCGATGGACCATCTGGCATCGCTGGAGATGCCGTTCCTCGGTGTGCTCTCCGGTGTGGTCGACGATCCGATGGGCTGGAACAGTCGGCGTCGCGACATCGAACCGTTCCTGCCGCCGGGTGGACAACTCGAGTTCTACGACGACATCGGACATTTCCTGCACATCGAGCAGCCGCGCTTCATCGCCGATCTCGTACTCGACTTCCTCGGACGTCTGTCATGACCCGCACCACCGAGATCCTCCGCAACGGCGACCTGCCCCTCGCGCTGCACACACTCGCCTCGGGCGAGGGACGCCCGCTTCTGCTGCTCCATGGCCTCGGAGAGCAGTCGCCGATGCGCCGACCGGCATGGACGGACGCCTGGCCCGGTCCGGTGCTGGCCCTCGACTTCACCGGGCACGGCGACTCGGGCGTGCCCGTGGGCGGTGGCTACATGCCCGAGTCGCTCATGTCCGATGTCGATCTCGTCCTCGCCGCCCGCGGTCCGTGCACGATCGTCGGTCGGGGCCTCGGCGCATGGGTCGGTCTGTTGATCGCCGGGGCCCGACCCGACCTCGTGCACGGGGTCGTGCTGTTCGACGGGGGCGGTCTCGCCGGCGGTGGACCGCAGCCACCGACGCCGCACGTGACGGTGCTGCCCGTCGGCGACGGCTCGACCCCCGATCCGGCGGCGCTGGCCGAGTTGAGTCGGGATCCCCGACCGCCCGATTACGCGCTCGATTTCGTGCGGTTCGTGCTGGAGGATTCACCGTTGTCGCATCCGATCGTGGTGAGCTCCCGCATCCGACCCGACTGGTTGGCCGCAGTGGCGGCCGACATCGGTGTCGTCGAGATGCCGCTCGAACAGGCCATCGCCTCGTTCGTGTGACGCGTCAGCGTCGACGTTCGCCGACGTAGACGGCGAGATCGCGAAGTGCATCCTGCGCACCGTTGGCCAGTTCGACATGGGTGAGTGCATCGATCGACTCGGACACCAGCGCGTCGATGGTCGACTCCACCTCGGCCACTGCTCCGGTGTCGACGAACACCTGACCGATGACGTCGATGTCATCGGGTCCGAGGTCGACCGATCCGACACGGTCGAGAACGGCGCGTTGTCGGTCGTCGCACCGTTCGAGGGCGACGGCCAGCAGCGCCGTCGGTTTGCCCTCGCGTAGATCGTCACCGACGGGTTTTCCGGTGCGGGCGCTCTCCCCGAAGATCCCCAACACGTCGTCGCGCAACTGGAAGGCGTCACCGAGCGGAGCCCCGAAGGCCGAGAGCGGTCCCGCCAGTTCATCGAGTCGTCCGGCCAGGGCGGCACCGAGGTGCAAGGGTCGCTCGATCGTGTACTTGCCCGACTTGTAGCGGACGATCCGACGCGCCGTGGCCAGATCGACGTTGCCCCGGGCTGCTCCGAGCACGTCGAGGTACTGGCCGATGTTCAACTCGATCTTCAACTCGTTCCACACACCGAAGGCTTCGGGTGGCGCACCGGACATCGATCGATCGGCGAGGACCTCGGCCAGATCGCCCACGAGGATGGCGATCCCCTCACCGAATCGGCGGGACTCGCCGTTCCACGACCGCTCGGTGTGTCGTTCCCCGAAGGTGATGTGCACCGTACGGCCGTTGCGGCGGGTGAGTGAACCGTCCATGACGTCGTCGTGCAC
>VERC01000217.1 GCA_018882825.1 Acidimicrobiia bacterium
GTCGGATGCTGGTCGACCATCTCGGCGAGGACGTGGGTCGGTTGCCGGCACTGCTCGAGACGCTGACCGCAGTCTTCGGCCCGACGGCCAAGGTCTCGGCTCCCGACATCGAGCCCTACCTGGGAGTCAGCGGCGATGTGGCCCCGTGGGAGCTCACCGACGCCATCGACGCCGGCGATCCCGCTGCGGCGCTCTCCGCGCTGCACCGGATGCTCGACGCTGGCGGCCAGCACCCGCTGAAGGTGATGGCCGACCTCACCACCCATTGCCTGCGGATGGCCCGCGTCGACGATCCGGCCATCGGCAACGAGAAGGCGGCCGCTTCGGCTCTGGCGCTGAAGGGCAGCACCTTCCCGGCCCGCAAGGCTCTCGACGGGGCCCGCCGACTGGGCTCCGACCGCCTGGCCGGGATCATCGATCTACTGGCCGGTGCCGATCTCGACCTGCGGGGCGCGACCGCGTGGCCACCAGAGCTGGTGGTGGAGGTCCTGGTCGCTCGACTGGCCGACCGGAGTCGCCGGAGCGGGACTACTTCGCGGCGGCGTTGACGCGAGCGATCAGACGGCTCTTGCGACGAGCAGCCTGATTCTTGTGGATGACACCCTTGGCGGCGGCGGTGTCGATGCGCTTGATGGCCAGACGCACCTGCTCGTCGGTATCGGCAGCTCCGGCCTCGCCGGCGGCCAGCGCCCGCTTCGTGCGGGTCTTGAGCTCGGAGCGGACGGCCTTGTTGCGGAGGCGTCGGGCCTCGTTCTGGCGGTTGCGCTTGATCTGGCTCTTGATGTTCGCCACGGGAATCCTCGGGTCGGCGGGGGCACGCACGGGCATGGCCCGCACACGAGTCGCAGAGCATAGCGGTGGGTCCCGGTCCGGGTCACATGCGGCCCGTCTAGGCTCGGCAGACCCCCTCCCGCAAGGATCCGCCGGCGTGGCCGCCCTCGATCGCTTCCGCAACCTCTGCATCATCGCCCACATCGACCACGGCAAGTCCACGCTCGCGGACCGCCTGCTCGAGTTGTGCGGTGCCGTCGACCCCCGGGAGATGCGCGCCCAGTACCTCGATTCGATGGACCTCGAGCGGGAGCGAGGGATCACCATCAAGCTGCAGAGCGTCCGGCTCGAGCACGCCGGCCACGTGATCCACCTCATCGACACCCCTGGACACGTCGACTTCGGCTACGAGGTGAGTCGTTCGCTGGCCGCCTGCGAAGGGGCGATCCTGCTCGTGGACGCCGCCCAGGGCATCGAGGCCCAGACGCTGGCCAACTGCTACCTCGCCCTGGAGAGCGACCTCGAGATCGTGGCCGCACTCAACAAGATCGACCTGCCGGCGGCCGAGCCCGACCGCTACGCCGCCGAGATCGAGAAGGTCCTCGGGATCCCGGCCGACGAGATCCTGCGGGTGAGCGCCAAGACCGGCGAGGGTGTCGAGGAACTGCTCGATGCCGTGATCGAGCGGGTGCCGCCGCCCGCTGGTGATCCGGATGCGCCGCTCCAGGCGCTCATCTTCGACTCCCACTTCGACCAGTACCGGGGAGTGGTGTCGTCGGTCCGGGTCATGAACGGCACGATGAGCACCGGCGCGCGACTCCGATTCGTGCAAGCGGGCGCCACCCACGACGCCGACGAGGTCGGGGTGAGGACGCCCGACCCCACGCCGGTCGCCGCCCTCGGCGCCGGTGAGGTGGGCTACCTCATCGCCGGGATCAAGGACGTGGGTGACGCCCGGTCCGGCGAGACGATCACCACTGCCGCCCATCCGGCCCCGGCCCTCGAGGGGTACGAGGAGCCGAAGCCGATGGTCTTCTGCGGGCTCTATCCGGTGGACGGCGACGAGTTCCCGGCACTGCGCGAAGCGCTGGAGAAGTTGCGGCTCAACGACTCCTCCTACACGTTCCAACCCGAGAGTTCCGGCGCCCTCGGCTTCGGATTCCGGTGCGGTTTCCTCGGCCTGTTGCACATGGAGATCGTGCGCGAGCGGCTGGAGCGCGAGTTCGGTCTCTCTCTGATCGCCACCGCACCGTCGGTGCAGTACGTGGTGCACCGGTCCAACGGCGAGGAGATGAGGATCGACAACCCGAGCGAGTTGCCGCCGGCGGCCGAGGTCGAGTCGATCGACGAGCCGTTCCTGCGGGCCACGATCCTCACGCCCACCGACTACACGGGCACGCTGATGGAACTGTGTCAGTCGCGTCGGGGCGAGATGATCAAACTCGAGTATCTCTCGCCCGAGCGCATGGAACTCGTCTACGAACTCCCGTTGGCCGAGGTCGTCACCGACTTCTTCGACCATCTCAAGAGCCGCACCCAGGGCTATGCGTCACTCGACTACGAACCGGCGGGGTACCGGCAGTCGACGTTGGTGAAGGTCGACATCCTCCTCAACTCGGTGCCCGTCGACGCCTTCAGCATGATCGTGCACAAGGACAAGGCCTTCGCCTACGGCCAGCGCATGACCGAGAAGCTGCGCGAGCTGATCCCCCGGCAACTGTTCGACGTCCCCATCCAGGCCGCCATCGGCGGTCGGATCATCGCCCGGGAGACCGTCAAGGCCAAGCGCAAGGACGTCCTGGCCAAGTGCTACGGCGGCGACATCTCCCGCAAACGCAAGTTGCTCGAGAAGCAGAAGGAGGGCAAGAAGCGCATGAAGAACATCGGTCGCGTCGAGGTGCCCCAGGAGGCCTTCGTCTCGGCCCTTCGCCTCGACGACTGAGGCTGGCACTCTCGGGTCGGGACTGCTGGTCGGGGCCGTCCGGCGGTAGCATGACCTCAGTCCCGTCGTCCCCGTCAGGTCCGCCATGCTCGACGAACGCAAGGCCACCATCCTGCGAGCGGTGGTCGCCGAATACATCGAGACCGCGCAGCCGGTCGGGTCCGGCCACGTGGCCTCGGCGCCGGGCGTGAACGTGTCGTCGGCGACCGTCCGCAACGACATGGCGGTGCTGGAGGCCGAGGGCTACCTCGTCCAGCCCCACACCAGTGCCGGACGGGTGCCCACCGAGAAGGGCTACCGCTTCTTCGTCGACCAGTTGGGTGGTCCCGGTCGACTGGGCGCCACCGAGGCCCAGCAGGTCCGGTCCTTCTTCTCGCACACGCATGGCGAGCTCGAGCGGATGCTGGCCGACACTTCGCGGTTGCTCTCCTCGCTCACCAGCTACGCCGCGGTGGTGGTGGCGCCGCAGCACGAGGTCGCGACCATCCGCTCCGTGCAGTTGGTCGGACTGACTCCTCGGGTGGTCCTGGTCGTCGGGGTGTTGTCGAACGGGGCCATCGAGAAGCACACCATCGAAGTCGCCGAAGATGTCGACGACCTCACGGTCAATGCCGCCGGAGTTCGACTGTCGACGATGCTCGTGGGTCGCACCCTCGTCTCCATCGGCGACCTGCTCGGGCCGACCCATGCCGAAGGTGCCGTCGACACGATGGTCGCCGCCGTGCTCGACGCGTTGCGCGGCGAACATCGCCATGACGATCAGGTGTTCATCGGCGGCACCTCCGAGATGGTCGCCGCCTTCGACGCGGTGCGGACGGTGAGCGAGATCCTGCGCATCCTCGAGCAGCAGCTCGTGGTCGTCGGTCTGCTGGAGGATGTGTTGCGTCGTGGTCTGTCCGTCGCCATCGGGCGCGAGACGGGCAACGAGGCCCTGGCCGACTGCTCGCTCGTGGTGGCCCCCTACATGGTCGATGGTGAGGCGGCCGGGACGATCGGTGTCCTCGGGCCGACCCGTATGCACTACGACCAGGCGCTCTCGGCCGTCGCCGTGGTGGCCGATCGCCTCGGTCGGCGCCTGAGCGAGGGCTGACGTGGCCGATCACTACGACGTCCTCGGGGTCACGAGGGAGGCGAGCGGCGACGACATCCGTCGGGCCTACCGGCGCCGGGCGCGCGAACTGCACCCCGATGTGAACCCGGGTGACGCCGAGGCCGAGGCGCGCTTCAAGGAGGTGGCGCTCGCCTACGAGGTCCTCTCCGATCCGCAACGTCGTCAGCACTACGACATGTACGGCGACGCACCTGCGGGCGGAGGTGCGCCCTTCGGCGGCGGGCTGGGTGACATCTTCGACATGTTCTTCAACGGTGGGTCGACCTTCGGTGGTGGCCCGAGCGGTCCGCCCCGCGGGGCCGACGTCGAGGCCATCGTCGACCTGTCGTTCGTCGAGGCCGTGTTCGGTTGCGAGACCGAGGTCAGCGTGCGCACCGCGGTGCCCTGCGAGGACTGCGAGGGGAGTGGCGCGGCGGCCGGGTCGCATCCCCAGCGCTGCGGTGATTGCGGCGGTTCCGGACAGGTGCGGCGGGTGCGCCAGTCGATCCTCGGTCAGATGGTGACGGCCGGTCCCTGTGGACGCTGCAACGGGATCGGCACCGTCATCGA
>VERC01000218.1 GCA_018882825.1 Acidimicrobiia bacterium
AGGTACAGCCACACGATGGTGACGGTGACCCCGAAGGCGGCGTACCACTCCATGCTGCGCGGCGCCGTGCCCGACTTGACCGACTTGTCGATGAACTCGAAGTCGATGGCCAGGTTCATGGCGGCCACGATCACGATCACGACACTGATGCCGATGCCCAGCAACGAGGGCTGACGCCAGAAGGTGATGTCCGCCCCGAAGATCGACAGCACCCAGGTGGCCAGATACATCACGCCGATGCCCAGCGTGGCGGCGAGGGTGATCATCACGTACTTCTGGGTGACGCGGATGATGCGGGTCACCCACAAGACGAACATGACCGCCACCACCGAGAGGGTGGCGAGCACCGCCTGCATGACGATGCCGTCCCAACTGGCGTTGTAGACGGCCGAGATGGCACCGAGGACCACACCCTCACACAGGGCGTAGAGGGGCGCGAACACCATGCCGAGCTTGGGCTTGAAGATCGTGGCGAAGGCGAAGGCCAGAGCGGCCAGCAGCGGAATGATGATCCATCCCGGGATGGAGGTGGTGTTCTGGTACACCTGCCGACCGGCCTCGTCGACCACGGGCTGTCCGTCCGACGTGAGCACGGGGCCCAGCGTCTGCTGGACACGTGTCCAGCCGAACACGGCGGCGGCGAGGAGCAGCGAGAAGATGACGCCGAGGGCGGTCATCGTGCCGCCGAGCGTCATGGTGCGACGGTGTTCGGTCGCGGTGCCGTATCCCTCGGCGATGACCTTCTCGAAGCGCTGGTCGTTCAGTACCGGATTGGCAGGCATCTCGATCCTTCCTTCGTCGACACCGACGCCGACTCCGACACTCTAGGGAAGGTGGACCTCGGTGTGGACCACACCCCCGTCAGGACCGTCGCCGGTGTCGATCTCGACGACGCCGTCACGCTCTCGCGCGGGTACGTGCACCACCGGTGACTTCTCGTCCTGGCGACCGGAGACCGACACCTTGAAGCCGCGGCCATCGGCGTCGAAGCACCAGCCGTGGCTGGGACACACCAGTACCTCGCCGTCCACGATCCCGGTGGCGCCGAGGTGGGCCCACTGGTGGGGACACCGGGCGTCGGCGGCGACCAACCGCCCACCGAGCGTCCGCCACACCACCACGTCACGATCGGCCAGCGACACGGTGAGCCGACCGGCGGGCACGAGTTCGTCGACGCGGGCCACCTCCGTCCACGGCACGGGACGACCGTACCGGACCGTTGGCCGGGTCGACGACGTCGTCCCCCTAGAGTCGACGGCCGTGGATGTGTTCCGGGACATGGTCGAGGGTGCGGCGGCGTGGTCGTCGACGTTCGAACTCGGACCTCTCCACCCGATCCCCCGCCGTCGGTTGGCCATCGTCACCTGCATGGACTGCCGTATCGATCCTCTTGCCATCTTCGGCTTCGCCCCCGGTGACGTGCATGTCGTGCGCAACGCCGGTGCCCGGATGACCGCCGACATGCTCCGTTCGCTCATCAAGTCGGTGGACCAGCTCGAGGTCGAGCGGATCGCCATCGTCCACCACACCGACTGTGGCGCGGCCAAGATCGATCTCCCGTCCCTGCGCGATCGCGTGGTGCGTCGCACGGGCAACGACCCGACCGACGTCGACTTCCACCTCATCGCCGACCCGGCGGCGGCGCTGGCCGAGGACGTCGAAGCAGTGCGGAGCTGCCCGTTCCTGCCGGTGGGGACGGCCGTGGCCGGATTCGTCTACGACGTGGCCACCGGCACGACCATCATCACGGAGTCGACCTTCGTCGGTTGATCAGACGTCGAGGAATCGACTGACGGCGATGGCGGCGCCGATCACGCCGATGGCCACGCCGACGATCCCCAGGACGACGAAGATCACCGTCATCTCGGGACCGGACACCTGGAACCCACCCACCAACGGGATGTCATCGGCGCTGGGCAGCCACTTCTGGAAGAAGGGTCGGAACGCCGCCAGCGCGCCGATGGCGAGCAGCGCGCCGATGAGACCCTGGACCAGACCCTCGAGCATGAACGGCACCCGGATGAACCAGTTGGTGGCGCCCACGAGTTTCATGACCTCGATCTCCCGTCGTCGGGCGAACATGGCCATACGGATCGTGTTGAGGATCAGCAGTGCCGCTGCCCCGAGCAGCACGGCGGCGATGATGAAGATGCCGACGGTGAGACGGCTCGACAACTGCTGGATGAGCCTGATCGTCTTGGAGGCGAACACGACCTGGTCCACCCCTGATCGCTTCTGGAACGTGCTACCCAGCGACTCGACCGCATCGACGTCCTTGTTGACCGGCTCCACCCGGAACGAGGGCGGAAGATCCTCGGCGCTGATGCTGTCGATCAGTTCGGGCGAGTCGGCGAACAGCGTGGTGAACTCGGCGTAGGCCTCCTGCTGGTTCACGAACACGACACGCTCGACCTCGGGGCTCTGCTCGAGTCCGTCGGCGATCGAGTCGATCTGCTGCTGGGTCGCATCGGTGCGGAGGAAGATCACGAACTCGATCCCACCCTGCCAGCGACGGGTGGCGTTCTCCACGCCGGACCGCAACATCAGCGATGCGCCCACGAGGGCCAATGACACCGTGACGGTGAGGATCGACGCCAGCGTGATGGTGACGTTCCGCCCGAGGTTCGAGGTGGTCTCACGCAGCAGGTAATCGAACTTGACCGGCATCTGACCTACTCGTACACGCCGCGAGCCTGATCGCGGACGATGTTCCCTCGGTCGACCTCGATCACCCGTCGACGCATGGTGTCGACGATCCCTCGGTCGTGGGTGGCCATGACGACGGTGGTGCCCGTCGTGTTGATGCGCTCCAGCAACTTCATGATGCCGACGGAGGTGGCCGGATCGAGGTTCCCCGTCGGCTCGTCGGCCAGCAGGATCAACGGGCGATTGACGAACGCCCGGGCCACCGACACCCGCTGCTGCTCGCCTCCGGACAGTTCGTTGGGGAAGTTCTGCGCCTTGTGGCCGAGACCGACCAGATCGAGGATGGCCGGCACCTGCGACTCGATCACCGAACGGGGCCGACCGATCACCTCGAGGGCGAAGGCGACGTTCTCGAACACCGTCTTCGTCGGCAGGAGCTTGAAGTCCTGGAAGATGCAGCCGATGTTGCGGCGCAGGTAGGGGATCTTCCAGCCCGAGAGCTTCCCGATGTCCTTCCCGGCCACGAAGATGTGCCCTCGCTCGGGTGTCTCCTCCCGGTTGAGGAGACGGATGAACGTCGATTTCCCCGAACCGGAGGTTCCCACCAGGAACACGAACTCGCCCTTGCCGATCTCCACGGTGGCGTCGCGCAGGGCGACGGTGCCGTTCCGGTAGGTCTTGGTGACGTTCTCGAGTCTGATCATCGCAAGGGGGGACCCGGCGGGAGCGGGCCCCTTGAGGGTAGACGGGCCCCCGCGCTCAGTGGTGCCACCGGCGCGATGCCTTGTCGGTGGCGGGATCGCTCCGATCGCCGCTCAGTCGTCGTCGGCGAGGCGCAGGGCCTCGGCCACTCGCACGTCGAGGGTGCAGCGCTCCGCCGACCGGTGGTGCTCGCGGGTCCATGTCACCGTCAGTGGGTCGCTCCCCGCCCCCTCCAGCAGTCGGGCCCCGAGTTCGGGGTGGCGCAGGTAGTTGCCGATGAACCAGCGCGCGCCGGTGCCCCGACTCCACCGCTCGGCGTCCTGAGGACTGCGCCCGACGGTGAGCGCGGCCAGGGTGGCCACCACCCTTCCGGGCGTGCCCAGACCCGACACCGTCTTGCCCACGTCGTGCAGGAGCGCGGCGGCGAGCACGGGCCGGGTGGCGTCCGGTCCGAGCATCTCCTGCACCCGACGGGCCACGGCCGCCGAATGACGACGATCGGCCGCCGGAAGGTCCCGCCACAGGGCCGCTTCGACGGGAAGGAGTTGCGCCTCGGCCCACTGCTGCTCGGCCCGACCCGGCCCTCCCGGGCGCAGGCTCCCGAGGAAGCGACGGACGAGGTGGGAGGCCTGCACCGCTGTCAGGTGGGCAGGTGCGCGGCGCAGGCGCGCGCCTGGGGACGAACGGCGAGGATCTCGTCGTCGATCTCGCCCCCACAGGACTCACACGTCCCGTACACGCCGGCGTCGAGTCGTTCCAGGGCGAGTTCGACGTCGTCGAACTCCGCTCGCAGCGTCGCCACCAGGGCGCGGTCGTCGATCATCGGTGCCGGCTCGTGGAACTCGTCGACCATGGCGGGAATCTATCCCCGCACTGCGGTGGCCCGGGGATGGGCAGCCTCGTACACGGCGAAGAGTCGCTCGGTCGAGACCATGGTGTACACCTGCGTCGTCGAGATGGAGGCGTGCCCGAGCAGTTCCTGCACGGCCCGGATGTCGGC
>VERC01000219.1 GCA_018882825.1 Acidimicrobiia bacterium
GTCGGACACATGGAGCGTCGGTCGTCGCGTCGTCGATCTGCGCGGGCTCGAACTGCATCGCGACGCCAGCGGTCTGGCGCTCCACGGCACGATGATCGGCCGGACCGGATGGGAACTGGTCGAGGTGCGCACGGCCTCGACCGCGACCGCATCGTTCCGGTTCGATGCCGCCGCGGCACCGACGGTGATGGCGTCGTTCCCGTTCCCCCATGAACTGCGTGTCACCTTCTCGGTGACGCCCGGTCGTCTGGAGGTGGCCACGACGGTGACGGCCACCGGTCGTCGGGCCGTGCCGGTGGCGTTCGGGTGGCATCCGTACTTCGTGCTGCCCGGAGTGGCCCGTGACCGCATCCGCCTCGAGTTGCCCGACCGCCGACGACTGGTGCTCGATGGCCGGCGGCTGCCCACTGGCGACGAGGTCGTCGAGCCGGCCGCGTCGCTGCGGCTCGATCGCGGGTTCGACGACGGCTACCGCCTGGGCCGCGATCGTCGTCTCGGGCTGTCGGGCGGACGGCGCCGTCTGTCGGTCACACTCGATCGTCACTACCGCCACGCCCAGGTGTACACACCGCCGGACGCCGACTCGATCGCCCTCGAACCGATGACCGTCGCCACCGATGCCCTCGCCCGGGGCGAGACACCCCTGGTGGCGCCGGGTGAGCGGTTCACCGCCCGTTTCGCTGTCACTCCCACCTGATCGGAGACCCGATGAACGACGTGCCCCAACCCATCAACCAGACCTCGGAGTGGATGGATCTCGCCTCCCATCAGGCCCACATCGCCGATGTGCACCTGCGCGAACTGTTCGCGCAGGACCCGACGCGGGGCGATCGCATGAACCTGACCGTCGGCGACCTGTACGTCGACTGGGCCAAGCATCGACTCACCGACGAGACGATGACGAAGTTGCTCGCCCTGGCTCGCCGCGCCGACGTCGAGGGACTGCGCGACGCCATGTTCGCCGGCGAGCACATCAACGTCACCGAGGATCGCGCCGTGCTGCATGTCGCTCTGCGCGCCCCCCGGACCGTCTCGATGTCGGTCGACGGCCACGACGTCGTGCCCGATGTGCACGCGGTGCTCGACCGGATGTCGGCCTTCGCCGACCGCATCCGCTCGGGGGAGTGGACCGGCCACACCGGTCGGCCCATCCGGTCGGTGGTCAACATCGGGATCGGCGGCTCGGACCTCGGGCCCCGCATGGCCCACGAGGCGCTGCTCCCGTACTGCGCCCCCCATCTCGACGTCCGCTTCTGCTCGAATGTCGACGGCAACGAGTTCTGGGAGTTGACCCACGACCTCGATCCGGCCGCGACCCTGTTCGTCGTGGCCTCCAAGACGTTCACCACTCTCGAGACGATGACCAACGCCCGCAGTGCTCGGCAGTGGGTGTGTGACGCGTTGGGCGACGATGCCGATGTGGCCCGACACTTCGTCGCCGTGTCGACCAATGCCGCCGAGGTGGCGGCCTTCGGCATCGACACCGCCAACATGTTCGAGTTCTGGGACTGGGTCGGCGGTCGCTACTCCTACGACTCGGCCATCGGACTGTCGTTGATGATCGCCATCGGCCCGACGGCGTTCCGCGAGATGCTCGACGGATTCCGTCTCGTCGACGAGCACTTCCTCACCGCGCCACTGGAGCGCAACCTCCCGGTGATCCTCGGGATGATCGGTGTCTGGTACAACAACTTCTTCCGGGCCGAGACGTTGGCCGTGTTGCCCTACAGCCACTACCTGTCGCACCTCACGCCCTACCTGCAGCAGTTGGCGATGGAGTCGAACGGCAAGTCGGTCGATCGCTTCGGACGCGTGGTGGGCACCCAGACCGGCGAGATCGTGTGGGGACAGCCCGGCACCAACGGCCAGCACGCCTACTACCAACTGATCCATCAGGGAACGAAACTGATCCCCGCCGACTTCGTCGGACTGTCGCGACCGGCCCACGACGTCGACACCCATCAGGACGTGTTCATGGCCAACTTCTTCGCCCAGCCCGAGGCCCTGGCCTTCGGGCGCACGGCCGAAGAGGTGCGCGCCGCGGGCGTGCCCGAGGCGCAGGTGGCGGCTCGCACGTTCGCCGGCAATCACCCCACGACGTCGATCCTGCTGCCGGAGTTGTCGCCGAGCGTCCTCGGTCAGTTGATCGCGCTCTACGAGCACAAGACGTTCACCCAGGGCGCCATCTGGGGCATCGACAGCTTCGATCAGTGGGGAGTGGAACTGGGCAAGGAACTGGCCCAGGCCATCATCCCGGAACTGACGTCGACCACCGAGCCCGATCTGGCCCATGACTCGTCGACCGCGGCGCTCATCCGTCGCTACCGGGCCCAGCGGCGGACCTGAGGGGACCTCAGCGCGTGTGCATCTCCTCGGGGAGGTGCGCGATGTCGGAGAAGCGGAACAGACTGAGCGACGCCGACCGGGCGATGTGCATGGGTCGCACCACGCTGATCGACGCGTGGAAGGCGACGAACCGTTCCCACTCCCACGGCACCGGTTCGATGCCCAGCAGGTGACCGAGGATCACCGCGTTGGTGCCGGAATGGGCGACGAGCACGATGCGCGGTCCATCGAACGGCACCTGCCACAGGGGCGGGAACCCGTGCGTGCGGATGCAGTCGAAGCGGGCCAGCAGGTCGGTGAGGCCGCCGGTGATCCGTTGGTGGAAGTCGCGGAACGACTCCCCACCGGGGATGGCCTCCCACTGCTCCTCGACCGGACGCTGACGCTGCTCGGCGAAGGCGCGCTCGATCACCTCCGACGGCGTGCCCTGCCAGACGGGGGCCGAGATCTCGGCCGACCAGTCGAGGATCTCGGGTTCGATCCCCCAGGTGTCCACGATCGGCTGCACCGTCTGGCGGGCCCGTACCAAGGGCGAGACGAACAGGTGGTCGATCGGTCGCGACGTGAACCATGCCGGCAGGCGTGCGGCCTGCTCGTGACCCAGCGGTGTCAGCACCGGGTCGTCGACGCCGGTGCCGTCGATGAGCCATTCGGGTTGGGCGTGGCGGATGAGCACGATCTCCACGGTCAACCCCGTCCCGGACGTCGGCGATCACGGTTGGTCCAGCAGCCGCGGTGCCAGTGGCGCCGCAGATCGGGAGCCTCGTGCGGCACGGCCACCACGTGACCGGTGCCCGCCGGGATGTCCCGGTTGCACCCCGGACACACATAGGGCTTGCGCGCCTCGTACGGCTGCACCCGTCGCACTTCGACCTCGAGACCCATCGGGTCGAACTCGGTGGTCATCATCCGACCAGCGCCCACACGACCAGTCCGGCGCACACGGCGAGCGCGAGCGAGACCATCACGTAGTCGAACGGAGTGCGACGGCGGACACGGTGCGGATCGAATCCCACGGGCCCAGTATCGCCGCGGACCGGGTGCGAACGGTCACTGGTAGCGTCCCGGTCGATGCGCTCCCCCCGCGTACTGCTCCTCGGACTCGCCGTGCTCGCCGGTTCGGTGACGGCGGTGGCCTGCACCTCCGGCTCGTCCCCGGCGGCGCCGACCGGTGATCCGGTGCTGGTGGAGGGGCAGAAGGTGTACTCGTCGAACTGTGCCGGGTGCCATGGCGCCAACGGTCAGGGTGGCTACGGCAAGAAGCTGTCCGGTGTGGTGACCACGGACTACCCCGACATCGCGGCCCAGATCGCGCTCATCGCCAACGGCAAGGGCGCCATGCCCGGCTTCTCGCAGAAGTTGTCGGCCGAGCAGATCGAGGCGGTCACGCGCTACACCCGCGAAGTTCTCTGAGCGAGGTCGGGCCGGGTGGCCCGTGACATGACGGTCGGACACTCGTAGGTTCGTGCCTCTTCGGCGATCGGTCGCCCCTGTGTCCTCGAACCGCAGGAGGGGTGATGCTCGCCACCATCGCGTCGGCCACCCTGTCGGGCATCGACGGCGCGGCCGTCACCGTCGAGGTGCACGTCGGCAAAGGATTGCCGGGGTTCACCATCGTCGGTCTGCCCGACACGTCGTGTCGTGAATCACGCGATCGGGTGCGCGCCGCGCTGCTCACCTCGGGCTTCTCGTGGCCTGACCGTCGCACCACGGTGAACCTGGCGCCATCGTCGATCCGCAAGGTCGGGTCGTCGTTGGACCTGGCCATCGCGGTCGGGGTGCTGGTGGCCAGTGAGCAACTCCCGGGCGAGGTGGTGGCCGGCCGGGGCTTCCTCGCCGAACTCGGGCTGGACGGCTCGCTGCGCCACGTGCCCGGTGCGCTGTCGTTGGTGGATGCCTGCGCCACGCCGGAGGTGGTGGTGGCACCGGGTTCCCACCCCGAGGCCGAACTGATCGAGCGTCGACGGGTGCGTTCCGCCGGCGACCTGCGC
>VERC01000220.1 GCA_018882825.1 Acidimicrobiia bacterium
GTTCTTCCCCTCGGGCAGGTTCACGCCGGTCTTCCCGCCGATGGCGGCATCGACCTGGGCCAGCAGCGTGGTGGCGACATGGATGACGGCCACGCCCCGGTGGTACGAGGCGGCGGCGAACCCTGCGGTGTCGGTCACGATGCCGCCGCCCACGGCGACGATGCAGTCGGCACGCGTGAGTCCCCATCGGGCGAAGCCACGGCACAAGGACTCGACGGTGGCCAGAGACTTGTGCTCCTCGCCGACGCCCATCTCGAACACGCGCACCTCGCGACCGGCGCCGATGTCAGCCCGCACATCGACGTCGATACCGGGCTGGGTGACCACGGCGACGCGTTTCGCCGAGTCGGGCAGTACGCGACCCAGCTCATGGCGCGCGCCGGCGCCGACGATGACGTCATAGGAACGATCGGCGAGATCGACGGGTACGACGATCATCGATCCGCTCCTTCGACCAGGGCAGCGAGGACGGCGTCGACGACGACGTCGACGGAGTCGGTGGCGTCGATGCGCAGATCGGCCACCTCGGCGTACAGCGCGTCGCGCTCGGCCGACAGGCGGGTCAGGGTGCCGGCGGGATCGTCGGCCAGGGCCGGCCGATGCGCTCCCGAGGCCGTGCGATCGACGAGGGTCTGCACCGGCGCCGACAACCACACCACGGTGCCGGCCCGACGCAGTCGCTGACGCGTGGCCTCGGCCAGCACCGCACCCCCGGCCGCAGCGATCACCGACGGTTCGTCGCGGTCGAGCAGGTCGGCCATGACGTCGGTCTCCACGGCGCGGAACGCCGGTTCACCGTCAGCGGCGAAGATCTCGGCCACCGAACGACCGGTGCGGGCCACGATCTCGTCGTCACTGTCGCGGAAGGGCCGATCCATGGCCCGGGCCAGGGCCCGTCCGACGGTGGACTTGCCGACGCCCATCATCCCGACGAGCACCACGTGTCGGGAGCCCGCCGCGGGGGCGTTCATGACCTCGACGGGCCGGTGCCGTCGAACGCCTCAGACTCGTTCCAGTTGAGCGGAGCGACCTCGGCCTCGAGTCCGGATGTGGTGTCGATGCGCGCGCTCTGTGTCCGGACCTGGGCCACGAAGGCGTCGTGATTCCGCACGAACTCACCGAGCGAGTCGCCACCGAACTTGCGCAACGACTCGGAGGCGAGGACGAGCGCACACATCGCCTCGGCGACCACACCCATGGCGGGCACGGCGGTGACATCGGTGCGCTCACGGAACGACACGCCGGCTTCCTTGGTGGCGGTGTCGACGGTGGCCAGCACCGGTCGGTTGAGGGTGGCCAACGGCTTCATGGCGACATGGGCGATGAGCACCTCACCGGTCGACATCCCACCCTCGATGCCCCCGGCGTTCGAACTGGTGCGTCGGTACATCGAGCGCTCGGCGTCCCACACGATGGGATCGTGAGCGGCCGACCCGGGACGACCGGCGACATCGAAGCCGTCACCGATCTCCACACCCTTGACGGCCTGGATCGACAGGAACGCCTGGGCCAGCAGTCCGTCGAGCTTCCGGTCCCAGTGCACATGGGACCCGAGCCCGATGGGCACACCATGGGCCACGACCTCGACCACACCACCGAGCGAGTCGCCGGCCTTCTGGGCCGCCACGATGGCGGCCACCATGGCGTCGGCCGCGTCGGCATCGAGACAGCGCACCTCGGACTCGTCGACGGCGCCGAATCCTCCCGGACCGGGACGCACCGAGGTCGCCGCGCGCACCGGCCCGAGTCGGATCACGTGCGAGCCCACCTCGGTGCCGAGGTGGGACAGGAGTCGCTTGGCCACCGCGCCGGCGGCCACCCGGGCCGCCGTCTCGCGGGCCGAGGCGCGCTCGAGCACGTCGCGGGCGTCGTCCAACGCGTACTTCTGCATGCCGGTGAGGTCGGCGTGACCCGGTCGAGGCGTGGTGAGGCGCTGCGTGGTCGCACCCGGATGGGGCGACATCTCCTCGGTCCACTTCCGTTCCCACTCGCTGTTGCCGATCTCGATGGCCACTGGCGATCCGAGGGTGCGACCGTGGCGGATGCCGGCGAGCAGGGTGATCTCGTCGGACTCGAACTTCATGCGAGGGCCGCGGCCGTAGCCGAGCCGGCGGCGGGCCAACTCGTTCCCGATGTCGTCGACGGTCACGGGCAGGCCGGCGGGCAGGCCCTCGACGATCACGACGAGTCCCTTCCCGTGCGACTCGCCGGCGGTCAGGTAACGCAGCACCGGTCCACCCTACCGGTCGGCACCTGCACCGCCGGCGAGGATCGGCCCCGTCGTCAGCCCACCAGCGAACCGCTCACCATGACGGTCACGAAGGTGCCGATGGCGAGGAAGGGTCCGAACGGGAACGGTGCATTCCTCCTTCGCACGATCCACAACACCACGCCGACGACCGATCCGACCCCGAAGCCGATGAGGAGCATCCACAGCACGAGGATGAGGGACTCGATCATCGTCCCCGCCTGCCAGCCGACGGCCATTCCGAGGAGGAGGGAGAACTTCACGTCACCGAACCCCATGCCCTGGGGCGAGACGAGATGGGCGGCGAGGAGCACCGTGAAGGCCACGACGGCACCGACGAGCGCATCACGGACGCGATCGGGATCGCCGTCGAGCAGTGACACCACCACCACGATCACCCCACCGAGCGCGATCGACGGCAGCACGATCACGTCGGGCAAGCGGTACTCACCGATGTCGATGATGCTGAGCACGATGAGCACGGCGAACAGGGCGAGATAGGCGATGAACTCGGCCCAACCCGATCCGTCGAACCGGAACGCCGTGGCCACGAACACCCCGGCCACCAGCAGCGTCACGACGATGGAACGCAGTCCGAGGCGCGGCGAGGGTTCGTTCCTGAACCACGGCCGCGAGGTCGAGAACCGCATGGCCACGCGTTCGATGAGCCTCGCCATCGGCACCGCCAGCACGATGCTCACCACGAGGTGGGGCGTGTCCATGGGCTCAGCCGAGACTGTCGGCGACCGCCGCCATCATCACGTCCATCGGCGCCGGCACCCCGGTCCAGATCTCGAACTGCACCGCCGCCTGATGGGCCAGCATCGGGACTCCGTTGGCCACCCACGCGCCTCCGGCGCTGGCCTCGACGATCCAGTTGGTCACCAACGGTCGATAGACGAGGTCGACGACGATCTGGCCCTCGTGGAACACCGCCGGATCGCAGGGCAGGCCGTGGGCGTCGACGCCCTCCATGCCCACCGAGGTGGCATTGACGACGAGATCGGCATCGAAGAGGTCGGAGTCGGCCAGCGCCGGAGCCACCACCCGACCGCGGTCACCGGCCAGCGCCGCAGCCCGTTCGGCGCGCCCGACCGTGCGATTGACCACCACCACCTCGTCGGCGCCGGCATCGGCCAGGGCCAGTACCAGCGAACGAGCGGCACCACCGGCGCCGAGCACGACGCAACGACGGCCGGCGGGAGTGAACCCGGCTCCCGCGACCAGCGAACGGACGAAACCCTCGCCATCGGTGTTGTGACCCACCAGCACGCCGTCCACGTTGGCGATGCAGTTGACCGCACCCAGACGCGCCGCCGTCGGGGTCAGGTCGTCGACCAGAGCCGCGGCGTCGTCCTTGTGCGGCGTGGTGACCGACAGCCCGGCGATGCCCAATGCCCGCATCCCCACCAGCGCGTCGCGCAGTCCTGCGGCCGGCACTTCGAAGGCCACGTACGTCCAGTCGAGCCCGGCGGCCTCGAAGGCGGCGTTGTGCAGGCGCGGCGAGAGCGAATGCCGGACCGGCGAACCGATCACTGCGGCGAGGCGGGTCGTACCCGAGGGAGCCATCAGAAGACGCCGCGCGCCTTGGCGTCGGCCTTGGCCCGTTCGAACTCGGCGGCAGTCTTGGCGAAGTAGTGCGTGCCGTCGGTCTGGTAGAGCACGTAGTACATCCAGTCCCCCGGCGCCGGGTTGAGTGCCGCCTCGATGGACTCGGCCCCCGGTGAGTTGATCGGTGTCGGCGGCAGTCCGTTCTTGAGACGCGTGTTGTAGGGCGAATCGGTGCGGAGGTCCGACGACGTGATCGTCTCCTTCCGCTGCTGCAGGGCGTAGAGCACCGTGGCGTCGATGCCGAGCATCTCGCCCCGGGCCAGACGGTTGTAGATCACGCGGGCGATCTTGGGTCGGTCGGCATCGACCTTGGCCTCGGCCTCGATGAGCGAGGCCACGATGAGCGCCTCGTAGGGCGTGATCGTCCGTCGTCCGGCGACGCCGGCCAGTTTGGCGCTGGCATCGGGGAGTCCCGTCGTGGCCGCCACGCGATCGAAGGCCGCCATCA
>VERC01000011.1 GCA_018882825.1 Acidimicrobiia bacterium
CTCCAGCGCCGAGTGCACGATGCACACCGCCGGGATCCCGGCCTCCTCGAGATCGAGCGCGTCACGCATCGACCGGGTGCTGCACGAACCACAGCCACCGAATCCCGTGACGGCCACGGTGGCGGTGCCGATCAACTCACTCCACTGCTCCGGCGACGGCGGCACCGCCACCGAGTGCTTGACCACCTTGTGCGTGCCGGCCACACCGTCGGTCTCGCACAGGGCCTCGCCGATGGCGTCGAACATGATCTCGGAGTCCCCGAGTCCGTTGCACACCAGCCCGAGGACCTGTCCGCGCAGGGTGGCCGGCCGCGGGGCCAGCGGGAACTCCTGGTCGGAACCGAATCCCGTGGTCGGATCGAGCGTCACGATCGACATGCGTCCCCCTCCGGTCGCTCACGTCCCCCGAGACGCTAGCCCGAGCGTCGCCGACGATCCCGGCCACCCTCAGACCACGACACCGGCCTCCCGCAGGCCGCTGATGCGGTCGGCCAGACCGAGCTCGGTGAGGATCTCGTCGGTGTGCTGGCCGAGGGTCGGTGCGTCCCGGGTGAGCCGGGCCGGCGTCGAGCCGAACTGTGCCGGATGACGCGGCACCCGCACTCGGCCGGCCACCGGGTGCTCGGACTCCTCGAACAGACCCATGGCGATGGCGTGCTCGTCGTGGGGGAGATCGGCCGCCGCCACCACCATGGCGAACGGGACGCGTTCGGCCTCCAGCCGTTCGGTGGCCTCGGCCATGGTCATCGACGCAGCCATGGCGTAACACATGTCGTTCATGGACTGGGTGAACTCGCGGTTGGCGATGCGGTCCTGGATGGTGGCGATGCGGGGGTCGTCATGACCCTCGACCCCGAGGGCACGACACATGCCGATGAAGTCACGGGCCGAGGTCGGCGTGACGATCCCCCACCCGTCGACGAAACGCATGGGCTTGAACCCGGCCACGAAACTGGAGTTGAGCGAACGGTCCGACTCGGTGAGCACCTCGTTGCCGGCCGAGTCGGCCCACAGGAACGACACCACGGCATCGGTCATCGACAACTCGACATGCTGCCCACCGCGTCCGGTGGCCCGGGCGTAGAGCGCGGCGGCGATGGCCTGCGACGCGTAGAGCGCCGTGACCTTGTCGGCCGCCGTCTGCCGCAGGAACACCGGCACCTGATCGTGCGGATCGGCCTGGTTCATGGCCAGCCCGGCATAGGCCTGGATCACGGTGTCGTAGGCGCTTCGGTCGCGGTACGGGCCCTGTGCTCCGAATCCGGTGAGCGACACGTAGACGAGATCGGGATTGGCGGCACGCAGTTCCTCGTAGCCGAGCCCGAGTCGGTCCATCACGCCGGGTCGGTAGTTCTCGATGAGCACGTCGGTGGAGGCGGCCAGTCGCCGCACGACATCGGCGCCCTCGGCCGTGGTGATGTCCACGGCGATGCTGCGCTTGCCGCGGTTGCACACCAGGTACAGCGCGCTCATGCCGTTGACCATCACGCCGACCCAACGGGCCAGATCGCCCGTGTCCGGACGCTCGACCTTGATCACCTCGGCACCCTGATCGGCCATCATGGCGGCCGGATAGGGACCGGTGAGGGCGATCGACAGGTCCAGGACCTTCAGGCCACTGAACGGACCGGTGGCTTCGTCGATGCTCATTCCTCGAACTCCTTGCGGGTGCGGGGCCGCCCGTGCGGACCGCTGTAGGCCAGACCCCATCGGGGCATGACGGTGAACTCGGGGACGACGACCGAAGCGCGAGCCGCCGACCATGAAGCGATCAGCGCGTCCTCGGCGGCGTAGTCGAACGGATCGGTGAGCACCTTCTCCTCCATCCCGTCGCGCTCCGGCCGGTTGTCGCGCAGCCACGCCGCGGTGCGGCGCACACCCTCGCGCGCCGGCACCACGTCACGATGACCGAGTCGCTCGTGCAGCAGGGAGAGATCCAGCACGCGATGGGTGGGCAGCGGTTGGGCCAGGAGGGGCCAGGCCGGCACGGCGAGGTCGTAGGGCATGGAGACGATCTCCATCTCGACGTCCAACGCCGACGCACACAGTTCGACCATCTGACGCACGGTGAGCACCTCGGCGTCGGCCACGTTGACGATGAGGCCCTTCGAACGTTCGGGATGGTCCATGGCCGTCACCAGCGCGGCGGCGACATTCTCTGTGTAGCCGTGGTGATGGAGGGTGAGTCCGTCGTCGGCGACGATGATGCGCCGGCGACCGTCGAGGATGCGCCGCACCACCGACCACTCCCGCGGCACCGGCTGGTACGGGCCGTACAGATACGGATAGCGGAAGTGCGTGGCCTCGGGATGAGCAGCGAACACCGCCTCCTCGGTGCGCACGATCCGGTAGCCCTTCGAATCGATCGCGTCGTCGCGCACCAACTCGGCGCCCTCGGCCACGGGCACCGGCAGACCGGCGGGCTCGAACTGCCATGCATCGGTCCAGCCCCGGTAGGCGGGCACGCCGCCCACCGACACGAAGTGCCCACATCGACCCCGGAACACCTCGGCCACCCGGCGCAGGCGCCCGTACATGGCGAACACCGCGTCCCAGGACCTGCCGCCGACGGCGGCCCGCAGCGACTCCTCGTCGAACGGGTCGGCATGGAGGTGGACCACCTCGTCGGGCGTCTCGGGTCGCTCGTGGGTGCCCCGGTGGAGGATGGTCACGGAGTGACCGCGACCGACCAGCGTGCGCACCAGCGGTACGCCGCTGGGGCCGGTCCCCCCGATCACCAGGATGTCCATCGTCGTCCTCCCCGGCCCGTGGCCTGCGACACCGTGCCATGATCTACCCCATTCGACCGGACAGGGGGGTCCAGCCGTGCCGAACACGACCGACGGCAAGTTCAGCGACATCGACTACGACGCGCTCCGGGAGCGCTACGAGGCCGAGCGGAGCAAGCGCCTTCGCGGCGACGGCAATGCCCAGTACACGGAACTGAAGGGTCGGGCCGACTTCGATCGCGACCCGTTCGCCGATCCCGACTTCACCCGTGAACCGGTGAGCGGCGACACGCTCGTCACCATCGTCGGCGGGGGTTTCGGCGGGATGCTGGCCGCAGTGAACCTCGTCGAGAACGGGATCACCGACTTCCGCATCGTCGAGAAGGCCGGCGATTTCGGCGGCACCTGGTACTGGAACCGCTATCCGGGCTGCATGTGCGACGTCGAGTCCTACACCTACCTCCCGTTGCTGGAGGAGACCGGCTACATGCCGACGATGCGCTACGCCAGCGCTCCCGAGATCTTCGCCTACTGCCAGTCGATCGGTCGCCAGTGGGACCTCTACGACCGGGCGCTGTTCCAGACCGAGATCATCGATGCCGCGTGGGACGACTCGATCGGCCGGTGGCGTCTGACCACCACCCGGGGTGACGACATCACCAGCAAGTACCTGGTGATCGCCGGCGGCATCCTGCACAAGGCCAAGTTGCCCGGCATCCCCGGACTCGAGGACTTCAAGGGCCACAAGTTCCACGGCAGTCGCTGGGACTACGCCTACACCGGCGGTGCACCCGTCGAGGGCACGGTCATGGACAAGTTGGCCGACAAGCGGGTGGGCATCATCGGCACCGGCGCCACCGCGGTGCAGGCCGTGCCCCAGTTGGCCAACGCGGCCAAGGAACTGTTCGTGTTCCAGCGCACTCCCTCGGCGGTGGGTGTGCGCGACAACCGTCCCACCGACGAGGCGTGGTTCCGCAGCCAGGAGCCCGGATGGCACAAGGAGCGCGTGGTCAACTTCTCGGCCGCCGTGACCGGCAAGGAGCCCGATGTCGATCTGGTCGACGACGGATGGACCGAGGTCATGTGGCGCGACACCGCACCCGTCACCGAGGACCCGGAGGTGTGGGCGGCGGCCGAGCGGTCCGACTTCGACACCATGGAGGCACTGCGCCGTCGCGTCGACGAGATCATCGACGATCCCGAGGTGGCCGAGAAGCTCAAGCCCTACTACGGCAAGACCTGCAAGCGCGTGTGCTTCCACGACGACTACCTCCCCGCGTTCAACAGACCCAACGTCCACCTGATCGACACCGACGGTCAGGGTGTGGAACGCATCACCGAGAACGGCCCCGTCGTCGACGGCGTCGAGTACCCGGTCGACCTGCTGGTGTTCGCCTCGGGCTTCGAGAACGGCACCGACTACGACCGCCGCATCGGCTTCGACCCGAAGGGTCGCAACGGTCTGTCGCTCAGCGAGTGCTGGTCGAAGGGTCCGCGCACCCTGCAGGGCGTGTTCGCCGGCGGATTCCCCAACCTGCTCATGATCAGCACGGTGCAGGGCGCGTTCGGCACCAACTACGTGCACTTCCTGTCCGAGGTGGCCCATCACATCGCCGATGTCGTGGCCATGTGCGAGGAGGCCGGTGTGCAGACCGTCGAAGCCACCCCGGCCGGTGAGGACGAGTGGCTCATGACGCTGTACGGCTACATCGGTGGCTTCGTGCAGTACCAGTCGGTGTGCACCCCGAGCTACTACAACGGCGAGCAGGGCGAACCCGACGAGAAGGCCGAGCGCAACCTCATCTTCTTCGGCAACGTCATGGAGTACGCCGAGATCGTCGACGGATGGCGCGCCCGCAAGGACTTCGCCGGCCTGGCCATCACGAAGGGCTGAGACCACCACCGCCCCGATGTCGGACGGACGAGGGTCGGTCAGTCGGCGTTGACGTAGTGCTCGGCCAATGGCGCGATGCCGTTGAAGCCGACGCTGCTGTAGGTCGTCGTGTACGCGCCGGCCGACAGGAACTCGACATGGTCGCCCTCGGAGAGGTCGGACGGGAGCCGCACGTCGTTCTTGTCGTAGAGGATGTCCATCGAATCGCAAGTGGGGCCGGCCAGGACCACCGACGTCAAGGGCCCCGATCCACCCGAGGCGCGCACCCGGTAGGCGATCGCCTCGTCGAGGGTCTCGGCCAAGCCGTGGAACACCCCGCAGTCGAGGTACACCCACCGCCGCTCGTCGATGTCGCGCTGGGACACGAGCACGACCTCGGCCCGCAGCACACCGGCGTCGGCCACGAGGTACCGACCGGGTTCCATGAACAGGGGCATGTCGGTGCCGACCCAGCGGGCCACCGAGTCGGAGATCTCGCGCCCGTAGTCGGCGATGGGAGCCACCGGGTCGGTGTAAGAGCCCGGGAACCCGCCACCGAGATTGACGAACGAGAGGTCGAATCCGTCGGCCCGCAGCGACGACCGGATCGCCCCGACCGTGCGCAGCGGCGTGTCCCACGCGTGCGGACTGCGCTGCTGGGACCCGACGTGGAAGGACATCCCGGCGGTGAATCCGTGGGCCAGAGCGGAGCGGATGAGTCGCTCACACTGGGCGGGCCCGGTCCCGAACTTGCGCGACAGCGGCCAGTCGGCCCCACCGCAGTCGTGCCACAGACGCACGCAGATCTCGGCCTCGTCGGTGAGGGCGGCGATCTTGGCCAGTTCCTCGGGTGAGTCGATGGTGAAGGTCCGCACACCGCGCTCGATCGCATAGGCGATGTCGGCCGACTTCTTGATGGTGTTGCCGTACGAGATCACCGAGGGCTCGGCTCCAGCGGCGAGGCACAGGTCGATCTCTGCCGGACTGGCGACGTCGAAGCCCGAACCGAGGGCGGCGAGTCGCCGGATGATGGGTTCGGCCGGGTTCGCCTTCACGGCGAACAGGGCCCTGGCGGCAGGCAAGACCGAGCAGAGCTCCCGGTAGAGCCGCTCGACGACATCGACATCGACGACCACGAACGGCGTCGGAGCGCCGGACGTGTCGAGGAACGTGCGGAGGGCCGGGGTGATCTCGGACAAGAGCGGAGACATTAGAACACGGCCGATCGGCGCTGCGAGTCGATCGGGCGGGTGCCGGGACGACCCGGGCCGTTCCGATCACTCGAGCCAGCGCGCCGGCTCCGCCGACGGACCGATGCCACCCGAGGTCGACCATTCGGCGATGGTGGCGTCGTCCACGCCGCACTCGCGGAGCACGGAAACGGTGTCGGCGCCCGGAGCGTGGGGACCATCGCCGATGGCCGTCGGGGTGTCGTCGAAGGTGACGGGATGGCGCAACAGCGCCACCGGTCGACCGTCGGGATCGGGGCGTGTCTCGACGAAGGCCAGATGTCGCACCTGCGGATCGTCGAACACGGCATCGAGGGTCAACACCGGCCCCGCCGGGATGTCGGCCGCCACCATGCGCTCGACACAATCGGCCACCGTCATCGATGCCAGACGCATCTCGCAGGCCCCGGTGAACTCGGCCCGATGGGCTCGTCGCGCCTCGTTGGTGGCGAAACGGTCGTCGTCGAGCAGACCGAGCAGGTCCAGCGCCCCCAGGAACTCCTCGATGGCCTTGAGGCCGGCGATGTTCACCCACCCGTCGGCACACCGGTAGGTACCCATGGGGAAGAAGGTCGGATGGTCGTTGCCCGACTGGGCCGGGACCTCACCGTCGGTCAACCAGCGACAGGCCTGGAAGTCCATGAGGTTGAGCATCGACTCCAACAGCGAGGTGTGGACCCACTGCCCCCGACCGGTGCGCTCCCGGGCGAACAGGGCGGCGAGCACACCCTGGGTCAGGAAGGTGCCCGCGGCACTGTCACTGATGGCGATACCCACTCGCCACGGTCCGTGACCCGGTGGTCCGGTCACCGACATGACGCCACCGAGTCCCTGAGCGATCTGGTCGACACCGGCGCGATCGGCATAGGGGCCGGTCTGGCCGAATCCCGAGAGGCTGGCGTACACGAGTCGGGGATTCCGTTCGCACAGCACGTCGGGGCCGATGCCGAGTCGGGTCTTCACCGCCGGCCGCATGTTCTCCACGAACACGTCGGCCCGTTCGATCAGCGCGTCGAAGGCGCGACGCCCGTCGGGCACGCGCAGGTCGATGGCCACCGATCGTTTCGAACGCACGAGGTTGGCCCCGTCGGAGCCTCCGATGTCGCCTCGTCGCGGATCGACGACCCGGATGACGTCGGCACCCATGTCGGCCAGTTGCCGTGTGCATGTCGGTCCGGAGCGCGCCGTGGTCATGTCGACGACGACCACCCCGTCGAGTGCCCCTCCTGATCGATCACTCATCACTCGTCTCCCCCGGACCGTCACCCGACCTGGTCGTCGGCCCCTTGCTACCGTCGCCGTCGTGGACACCGGATGCGATCAACTGCATGCCTCGGTCGATGCCGACGGCATCGGCACGATCGTGTTCGACAACCCCGCCAAGCACAATGCCATGACCGGCGACATGCTCGCCGCGTTCTCCCGGGTGTGCGCGGCGTTCACCGATGATCCCGACGTGCGTGTCGTGGTGGTCACGGGCGCCGGCGACCGGGCTTTCATCTCGGGCGCCGACATCGCGCAGCTGTCCAGCGGCGCGCTGGGCGCGCCCGGAGCCGACGATGCCCGGCAGACGGCCATCGGCGGACTGCGGGCCGTCATCAAGCCCACCATCGCCATGATCCATGGCTGGTGCCTCGGGGGCGGCGTGATGGTCGCCCTCGATGCCGACATCCGCATCTGTTCGACCGACGCCGTCTTCGGCATTCCCGCCGCTCGGCTGGGGGTGGGGTATCCCCACGCAGCGACGGCCACCCTGGTCGCCCTCGTCGGACCGGGACAGGCGTCCGAGATCCTCTACTCGGGCCGTCGGATCGGCGCCGCCGAGGCGGAGCGCATCGGACTGGTCAATCGTGCCGTTCCCCACGCGCACCTCGAGCGCGAGGTTCTCGACCTGGCCCGGTCCATCGCCGCCAACGCACCGCTGTCGCACCGGGCGCACGGCGCGTCGATCCGGGCCGCCGTTTCGGGCAACGCCATCGATCTGGCGGCGGTCGATCCCGCCATCGCCGCCGCGTGG
Organism: Acidimicrobiia bacterium; assembly: GCA_018882825.1. Classification (GTDB taxonomy): domain Bacteria; phylum Actinomycetota; class Acidimicrobiia; order Acidimicrobiales; family Acidimicrobilacustridaceae; genus Acidimicrobilacustris. The sequence continues at coordinate 7,849 of VERC01000011.1, forward strand.
GCCAGTGAGGACTTCATCGAGGGCGGCCGCGCCTTCGCCGAGCGGCGTGAGCCTCGCTTCGAGGGTCGCTGATCAGTCCCGCACCACGAAGCAACCGACCTCGCCGACGACGGGCACGGTGAGACCGTCGGCGTCGATCGTCCAGTCGGTCGACGACGATCCCCCGTGGACGGCGTCGGCGCTGGTCTCGATGCGATTGCGCAAGTAGGAGTCGATGGCCAGCGCGTAGCGGACCGCACCGCCGGAGTACACGGTGCAGCGCTGCACCACACCTTCGGTGGCCACCATCACCTCGGGACAGAAGTGGACGAGGTCGAAAGCGCGCACCGTCACCAGTCCTGCATCACAGGCCGAACCGGGGTCGATCACCGTGCAGGGCAGCACCTTCGTCCATCCACCCGACGGTGACTTCAGACGTCGTCCGCCGTCCACATAGCCCACGTCGAATCCGAGCGCCCTCGCGCGCGCGGCGGTCGACTCGTACACGCTGTTCACGTTCGTCTCGACGCTGACCATGTTCGAGGGCACAGCACCCACCGTCCACACCGTCGGCCGGACCACCGGATCGCCGACACGTTCGAGCCGAGGCGGGGCACCCACCAGTGTCATCGACACCCCCATCCGACCCAGTGGACCGACGATGCCGTCGAGATCCCGTTGGTACTTGGTGGCGATCCACCGCTGATCGACGGGCGTGCCGGGCGGTGGGAGCATGCAGGTGGTCAGCGAGTTCCCACTGAAGGCCAGCACCACCATCCGCGGATGCAACTCCGCCGATCGGCGCACCACGTCGTCGGCGTAATCGCAGATGGCCGTACCGCCGACGGCGAACACCCGCACGTCGTGGTCGGAGACGAGGAACGACGACAGGTACGGCTCGGCCTCCCACACCAACGAGTCGCCGAACACGAGCACCGTCGGGCGCACCGACTCGGCATCGGCCCGAGCGGTGCCGACACCGACAGCGACACCGACGGACAGCAGTGACACGGCCAGCCACACCGTCAGCGCCTTCACCCCGTGCCCCATGGGTCGTGTCTCCGTCCCGGTGGCCGCCATCTCCGGCCGACGATCGTAGGAACGGCTCCGGCCGACCCGGTCGCACCGACCGCGATCCACCTCGTCCGTAGTAGACCTCTGTCGGCCCACGCCGCCGTCACCGACCCAGGGAGCATGCGATGTCCGAACCCCTCGTCCTCGTCGAGGCCGACGGTCCGATCCTGACCGTCACCATCAACCGTCCGGAGAAGAAGAACGCCGCCAACGCCGAGGTCCTGTGCCGGCTCTACGACGCGTGGGTGCGTCTCGACACCGACGACTCGCTCCGCGTCGCCATCCTCACCGGCAAGGGCGACACCTTCTGCGCCGGCATGGATCTCGCCGAGATCGGACGCCTGCGCGCCGGGGTGATCGACAACGAGTGGCTCCAGCGCTTCAAGGACGAGCCCGAGGTGATCCTCGGCGGTTGGCTCAAGACCTACCGCCCGACCAAGCCGATCATCCTCGCCGCCGAGGGCTACGCCCGGGCCGGCGGCACCGAGATCCTGCAGGGCACCGACATCCGCGTCGCCGGCGAGAGTGCGGTGTTCGGCGTGACCGAGGTGCAGCGTGGCCTGTTCCCCATGGCCGGCTCCGCGGTGCGGTTGCGTCGTCAGGTCGGCTACGCCATCGCCGCCGAGATGCTGTTGGGTGGCGAGGACCTGTCCGCCCGCCGCGCCCATGAGCTCGGACTGATCAACCATGTCGTGCCCGACGGTCAGGCGCTGGCCAAGGCCCGGGAGATCGCCGACCGGATCGCCCGCAACGGTCCGCTGGCCGTGAAGGGGATCCTCGCCACCCTGCGCGAGACCGAGGCCATGCCCGAGGACGAGGCTTTCGAGATCGAGATGCGACATGGTGGAGTGGTCATGTCGTCGAACGACGCCGCCGAGGGTCCGCGCGCCTTCCTCGAGAAGCGCGACCCGATCTTCACCGGCACCTGAACCATGGCCCCGTCGCGAACCCGCACATCGGATCGACCCGTCGTCGTCATCGCCGGACTCGGCGACACCGGCGTCATGGTGGCCACACGACTGACCCGCTCCTGTCGGGTCGTGGCCGTCACCACCCGACCGGCGCTGGTGAGCGGACAGGAGCTGGGAACGCGACTCGTCGACCCCGATCGATGGAAGCGCAACTACTGCCTTCCCCTGCGCCGATTCCGCAGACTGGATGAGGTCGAGGTGCACCACGGGCGGATCACCGACGTCGATCTCGACGCCTCGCAGGTGCACGTCACCGCCGCCGACGGCAGCACCACCGACATCGACTATGACGCGCTGGTCATCGCCACCGGGGTGACGAACGGGTTCTGGCGCGATGACCGCGTCGAGAGTCTCGACGCCGCCGAGTCCCGGATCGCCGCCAGCGCCCGCCGCCTGTCCGAGGCCCACACCATCGCGGTGATCGGTGGCGGGGCCACCGGTGTGAGTGTGGCCGACAACCTGGCCCGGGCCGGTCACGACGACGTCCACCTGTTCCTCGCCGGCGAGGAACCGTTGCCCTCGCACCATCCCTCGGTCCGACGGTGGATGGACCGCACCCTGCAGGCCGACGGCGTGACGGTGCACCGCAGCCATCGCGCCCTGCTGCCCGGCGGATCGGCGCCCGACAGCATCACCGACGGTCCCGTCGAGTGGTCGACCGGTCAACCACCGTTCGCCGCTGACGCCGTGGTGTGGACGGTCGGCGCCGTGCGACCCCACACCGGCTTCCTGCCCACCGGGATCCTCGATGCCGACGGGTTCGTGGTCGTCGACTCGCACCTCCAGGTACCCGATCACCCCCGGGTGTTCGCCGTCGGTGACGTCGCCGCGTCGGATCCGCTGCGCAGTTCGGCCCGCAACTGGGGGCACCGCGTGATCGTCGCCAACGTGGAGGACGCCGTGAAGGGGCGACCATTGCGCCGGACCTTCTCCGCCCCCGAGCACCGGTGGGGTTCGATCCTCGGCCTGCAGCCCGAGGGACTGACCGTGGCCCAGGCCAACGGGAAGCGCTTCCGGGTCCCCCGGCGTCTGGCCGAGCCGATGCTCTACGGCGTGTTCGTCACCCGCGGCCTGTACGGCGGTCTGCGACGCGCCGACTGACCGGTCACGAGAACGAGATGTGTTCCCTGATCGGCTCGTCGGTGTAGGCGACGTACTCGGCCGTCTCCCACGGGGCGCTGGTCTGCAGGCGTCCGCCCTGGACGTAGTAGTTGTCCTTGGCGCTGCCCGCGTCGGTGAGCATCGTCAACTTGGCCGCTTCGGCATCGAGGCGCTCGTTGTACTCCCTGTAGGCCTTCTCGGTGACGTCGACGCGTGTGTGACCTTCGTCGATCATCGTGGTGATGCACTTGGCGATGAAGGCCGACCACATCTGGTACCAGGCCGGGAGCGAGACACCACCGGACACCGGCTGCGAGTTCGGCCCGTAGAGCATGAAGAAGTTGGGGAAGCCCGGCACCATGAGACCGGCATAGGCGCGCGGTGACTCGTCGGCCCACCGGTCGTGCAGACGACGGGCACCGACCCCGACGTAGTCGGCCGGCGCGAGGTAGCGCACGACGTCGAACCCGGTGGCACAGATGAGCACGTCGAGTGGGTGGGCGGTGCCGTCGGCGCAGATCACACCGTTCTCGTCCATCGACTCGATGGCCTCGGTCACCAACTCCACATCGGGTCGGGCCACGGCGCGGTACCACCCGTTGTCGACCACCGGTCGACGCACCATCGGCGCGTAGTCGGGCACCAGCTTCTCCAGCAAGTCCGGACGATCACCGATCTGCGACTGGATGTACCCGGTGAGCATCGTGCGGGTCAGTTCGCTCTTCTCTGTGATGCGACCGCCCTTGGCCTCCCACTCCGGATCGTTCAACAGGAAGTCCTGGTGGAAGGTGAACAGATTCATGATCGAGGTGAACCGACACCAGTTCCAGTAGCCGGGCACCGTGTCGATGATCCACCGCACCTCGGGCTCGATCGGCATCCCGTACCGATCGCGGGGGCTGATCCACTGCGGTGTGCGCTGGAACACCGTCACATGGGCCGCCTCCTCGGCCACCGGCGCCAGCAGCTGCACTCCCGTGGACCCGTTGCCGATGACACCGACCCGCTTGCCGGCCAGCGACAGGTCCTCGGGCCACCGCGACGGGTGCACGAAGACACCCTTGAAACGGTCGGCCCCGGGGAAGTCGGGAATCTTGGGATTGGCGAACAGACCGGCGGCGCTGACCACCACGTTCGCCTCGGAGTGCACGGTCGAACCGTCGGGTCGAGCGAACGTCAACTTCCACACGTCGCGATCCTCGTCGTACACCGCCTCCACGAGGTCGTGCTCGAAGTGCGTGTGCTCCATCACCCCGAACTTGCGGCTGATGTGGTCGAGATAGGCGCGCACCTCGGGACCACGGGCGAAGTACTCGGTCCACGGGTAACGCTTCTCGAAGGAGAACTCGTAGGTCGAACTCAGGGTGTCGACGCGGATGTCCGGGTAACGATTGATCGTCCACGTCCCACCCACCTCCGACCGGCGCTCGTAGACGTCGAAGGCGATGCCCAGCCGCGCCAACTGCACCCCGAGGCCGATGCCGTTGAATCCCGAACCGATGACGGCGACTCGGAACCCCTCGGGGATCGGGTTGGTCGTCGGGGTCCACTCGTGGAAGTAGGGCCACTCGCTGAAGCCGAGGAACTCCCGACGGATGATGAAGTCGGCGTCGTCGCACGGATTGCCCGTGATGGCCGTCATGATCTCGCGCAGTCCGTCGTCACCCACATCGCGCAGTTCGAGTTCGGGCAGCGAGGTGTCGAGGATCTCGACGCACAGGGCGCGCAGTCGCTCGACGTCCTCGGGCGCCAATGAGGCCACCGGGCCGAGGGCCACCAGGTCGTCGCGTCCGGTGGCATGGATCAGCGCGGCGCGCAGGGCGGCGAGATCACAGGCGGCCACGGCTCGTTCGATGAAGGCGCGGTCGGGGTTGGTCATGGTGTTCGGTTCCTCCGTCAGAAGAGCTGGTCGGTGTAGTCGTCGGTTCCGTGATGGGTGGGGATGAAGGCAGCCTGCACGGCGAGGGTGCCGAATCCGGCTGCGGCGATGGTGGTGGTGGCGTCGGCGAAGTGCTCGTCCCAGCAGTCCAGCGGGTCGACCTCGCAGAACGACAGCACCGTGATCATGCCCGGCACGCCGTCGGGCTCGCGCACATGGGAGAGCTTCCCCTCGGGCAGCGGTCGCGGGGCGAAGGCCACGGCCAGAGCCACCGGGCCGCGCACCGCCGCCGGGAGGTGTTCGTCGACCAACCAACGGCCCAGAGCGACACGATCACCGTCGGTGGCATCGATCACCTGCACGACCATCCCGACATAGGGCTGCATGAGGGCGTGCACGTCACGGGGAACCCGGTCGTCGCGGTAGACGGAGTCGACGTGATCGTTGAACGAGGTGAACACGTGCCACCGCTCCTCCAGAGGATCGGCGCCGTGGCCCCGGTAGCTGCCCCGACCCTCGGCATGGAGGCGGATGTTGGCCGACAGCGCCCACCGCTCGTGATCGGCGAGCCGGCCCTCGTTGATCCAGTAGATGCCGATGTACTTGCCCGCGTCGAGGGGCTGGGCCAGCCGGGATCCAACCGGTCCACGCAGGTGCTGGTGCGATCGCGGCGCCACCCATCGTCGACACGAGAACATCCACGGCATCACCATGGCGCCAGTGATCATGTGATCGTCCTCGTACCAGCGGTTGTACCCGACGATGTGGTCAGGCATCGGCTCCACCCAGGTGATGAGCGCGCCGCCGAGTCGCGGTGCGTGGGGGCCGACGGCAGGAAGGTCGAAGTAGGCGGGATCGCCCCCGGGCACGTACTGGTCGCTCACTCCGGTGGACCTCCTCGGCGACGCTCCCATTCACCGATGACCTCGGCGAACCGCATCGGGTTGTAGATGTCCTCCTGATAGGAGAACTTCCCCTCACCGGCGTAGTGCAGGATCGAGATGTTGTAGGTGCGGTGATCGGATCCGTCACCGGGATCGGACATGACCGTCCACGCCTGGAAGACGATCCAGCCCCGCTCTTCGTCGATGATCCACCAGCCGATGGGGAACGAGTCGATGCAGTTGCCCGGATACTGCTCGACCATCGACCGGTTGTAGAAGGCCAGGACCTCGTCCCGACCGTGCATCTCCCCCATGAGGTGCTCCAGATAGGTGCAGTCCTCGGTGAAATGGTCGGCGAATGAAGTCCAGTCGTCGGAATCCGCGCCGTGGTCGGCGGCGGCCCGGTAGGAGGCGAAGGCCGATTCGAGTTCGGTGCGATCGAAACTCACGACGTCACCCTTCCGGGGGCGCTCTCGAACGCCTCCCAGTCGACCGGCACACTCATGTCCCTGTACTCCACCATCGAGAACGGCCACTGCGTCACGATCCGACCGTCGGGCGTCCGGTAGTAGGTGTTGCAGTTCGTGTTCCACACGTCGATTCCGTCGATGGCCCGCTGGACCTCGAGGTTGAATCGCTCCATCGCCTCGGGCCGGACATCGACCCACGCGAAATCCTCGTCGGCCATCATCGTCAGGATCTCGATCACGTGCTCCACCTGGTACTCGATCATCTGGATGATCGAGCCGTTGTTCATGTTGGGGCCGTAGAGCATGAACAGGTTGGGGAAGCCCGAGGTGGTCACGCCCATGTAGGCCCGGGCCCCGTCACGCCACGCTTCGTGGATCGAGAGGCCATGGCGACCGGTGACGTCGATCGTGGTCAAGAACTTGGTGGCGGCGTATCCGGTGGCGAGGACGATCACGTCGACCTCGCGTTCGACCCCATCGGTGGTGACGATGCCAGCGCGGGTGATCCTCTCGATCGGGTCGGTCACCAGTTCCAGACCCGGATCGTTGAAGGCCCGGTAGAAGTCGTTGGACAGCAACGGTCGTTTGCACCCGAAGGGATGCCGAGGGGTGAGCTTCCGGCGCAGCTCCGGATCGGCGACGACCTCGATCGCCTCCAGCCCCGTGCGTTCGCGCTCGGCGTTGAGGTCGGTGAGGGCGAACGTCATTCCCCGGTTCATGGCGTCCTCGATCAACTGGCGCATCTCCCGTAACGGAGCGGGGTCGCGACGGAACTCCTCGAGTTGCTCCTCCGAGTAGGGGTGATCGAGCTTCGGCAGCACCCAGTTCGCGGTGCGCTGGAACAGGTGAAGTCGCTCGACGTCGGGCAGGATCGCCGGAACGATCTGGACGGCACTGGCCGCGCTGCCGACGACCGCCACGCGTCGACCGTGCAGATCGACGCTGTCGTCCCAACGCGCCGAGTGGAACGCCGCTCCGGCGAAGGTCGAGAGCCCGGGCAGATCGGGGACGACGGGTTCGCTGAGCATCCCCACGGCCGAGATCACCGCCCGAGCAGTCGAGCACGCGCCCGACGCCGTGATGATCGTCCACTCCGAGCGATCGTCGTCCCATCGGAGTTCCACGACCGCGTCGTCGAACCGACAATGGGGGGTGACGCCGTAGGTGTCGGCCACCATCCGCATGTACTCGAGGATCTCGCCCTGTCGTCCGTACGGTTTCGACCAGTCGGTCTTGAACTCGAACGAGAACGAGTACATCACCGACTGCACGTCGCATTCGCAACCGGGATAGCGGTTGAGGTTCCATGTGCCGCCGACACCGTCGCTGGCCTCGAACACGACGAAGGAATCGAATCCCTCCTCGATCAGACGCTTGCCGGCGACGATGCCGCCCGGTCCGGCGCCGATGATGGCGATGTCCATGTCGGAGCGGCGCCCCATTCGCCTCACCCCCTGTTCGGCATCGGTACCCTACGCACCCGTGCGCATCGACGCCGAGCGCACTCGGCGGTTCGCAATTGCGAAAGAAGGTCGACGTGTCGAAAGTGCGTGCCGCAGTGCTCGACGGACCGGGGCGATTCGTGGTGCGCGACTTCGAACGACCCGGAGCGGGCTCTGGTGCCGTGCTCGAGGTCGAGGCCTGCGGACTGTGCGGGACCGACCTCGACGTGGCCCGCGGATCGGTCCCCCTGCGCGGGCCCACCATCCCGGGACACGAGATCCTGGGCACCATCTCGTCCATCGACGACACCTATGCCGCCGGCACCGGACTGCGCGTCGGCGACCGTGTGGTCGTGCCCGGCGAGCTGCACTGCGGTGCGTGCATCGGCTGTCTGGGTGACGAGTCGTGTCTGGCCTCGCCCGGCACCCACGGCTTCCTGCCCGTCGAACTCGCACCGTCGCTGTGGGGTGGGTACGCCGAGGTGATGGTGCTGTCCGACCGCACCCGCCCACTGGCCATCGACCGCTCCGTACCCATCGCACGCGCCGCCCTGTTCAACCTGCTCGGCGCCGGGTACTCGTGGGCGGTCGAGGCCCCGGTGCTGGAACCCGGACAGACGGTCGTCGTGCTCGGCCCGGGACAGCGCGGCCTGGCCTGCGTGCTGGCCGCCACCGACGCCGGCGCCCGGGTGGTGGCGGTGTCCGGTGCCGGAGGACGCGATGTCCACCGACTCGACGTGGCCTCCGCCTTCGGCGCCGAGCACACGGTCGACGTCGGCGAGCGATCGATCGTCGAGTGCGTGCTCGACGTCACCGGAGGACTCGGGGTGGACGTGGTCGTCGACACCACGCCGCATGCCACCGCGCCGGTGCACGACGCCCTGGCCATGGTCCGTCCCGGCGGCACGGTGGTGCTCGCCGGACTGAAGGGCACCCCGGTCGACGGCTTCCCCACCGACACCATCGCCCTGCGTCGACTCACGGTGCGCGGGGTGCGGGCGGTGTCGCGCCACGGATTCCGCCGGGCCATCGCCCTCATCGAGTCCGGCGACGAACGCCTCGACCGGTTGACCACCCACCGATTCGGACTCGACGACGTACCGGCCGCCCTCGACGCGCTCGCCCACGACGCCGACGCCATCGCCGTGGCCATCACGCCCTGACGCTCGACGGCACTGGCACGACCCCGCCGCGATCGCGACACCCCGGCTACGTTCCGGCGATGGACGAGATCCCCGCCATCGACGACGAACGAGCCGCGCGCGGTCGTGCCCGCTACCGCGAGGTGTACGGAGAGGACGCGGTCATGCTCCCGCCCGGCACGTCCGATTTCTTCGACCTCATGATGGGACAGTTGTTCGCCGAGGTGTGGAGCCGTCCCGGACTCGACACCGCCCAGCGTCGCCTGTTGGTGATGGGGGTGCTCGCAGCCCAGGGTCGTTTCGACACCCTCGGGATCCAGTTCGAACGCACACTGGCCACCGGTGAACTGACCCCCGAGCAGGTGCGCGAGACCGTCATCCACCTCATCCCCTACGTCGGCTATCCCTCGAGTGGCGAGTTGTTCCGAGTGTCGGAGACCGCCATCGCCGCTGCGGCCATCGATGGGGCGTCGTCATGAGGGTCGCCGTCATCGGGCTGGGACGGATGGGCGGACCCATCGCCGATCACATCATCCGGGCCGGACACGACGTGCGCGTCTTCGACGTCGATCCCGCCCGGTGCGAGCCCCGCGTGGCTCTCGGCGCCGTGGCCTGCACCTCCCCCGGCGACGCCGCCCGCGGCGTCGAGATGATCTCGATCATCGTGTTCGACGACGAGCAACTGTTCGAGGTGCTCCTCGCCGACGACGGGATCATCAACACAGTCGACGAGGGCGTGGTGATCGCCGTGCACACGACCACCACGATCGAGACACTCCGTGACGTGGCCATCGCCGCCTCGGTGCGGAACGCCGACGTGCTCGACGCCGGGATCAGTGGCGGAGAGGTCGGCGCCACCTCCGGCACCCTGCTGTTGCTCGTGGGCGGCCACGAAGAGACGGTCGAGCGGGCCCGGCCGGTACTCGACACCTTCTCCAAGGAGGTGGTGCACGCCGGACCGAGGGGCACGGGAATGGCGCTCAAACTGGCGCGCAACGCCATCGGCTACGGGTGGATGACGGTGGTGGCCGATGCCACTGCCATGGCCGTGGCCGCCGGGGTCGATCCGGCGCTGGTCCGTCACGCCGTGGCCGAGACCGGCGTGCTCGACCAGGCGCTCGTTCCCCTCGGACTCGGTGGTCCCGGTCCATGGGCCGCCGACGATCCGGCCCGGTCCATCTTCGAGCACGTGGCCGATCTGGCCGACAAGGACCTCCACCACGCCCAGGCGCTTGCCGCCGAACTCGACACCACCGTGCCCATGCTCGACGCCACCCGACGCACCTTCCGGCGCGCCGTCAGACTCGACGACTGACCCTCACGGCACGCGCACCACGACTCGGCCGATCGTGCGTCGCTCGGCCAGATCGGTACACAACGCCGGCACATCGGACCAGTCGGCCACCCGCTCGACCGTCGGCCGATAACGCCCCTCGGCCAACAACCTCTCGAGTTCGACCTGCGTCTCACGATGCATCGACCGCATGACCTCGCGGGGATAGCTGCCCAGCGTGGCCCCGACCAGCGTCCGGTTGTAGAGGTAGAAGTGGGGGTCGTGGTCGACCAGACCACCGGCATGGCCACACAGCACATGGCGGCCGTCGGGACCGAGCAGCGACTGCGCCTGCACACCGGCGGTGTCGGCGTCGATGTCGTCGTCGATCCGGTGCAGGGTGTCGCCG
>VERC01000221.1 GCA_018882825.1 Acidimicrobiia bacterium
CAGCAGTTCCTCGGGAGCCATGGTGGCGCCGCGGGCCGTGCGGGTGAACTTGCTGAACACCTGGCGGCGCCGGTCGATCACCCCGACGAAGTCGTCGCCGTCGCCGACCGGCCAGGTGATGGGCGTGGGCCGCAGGTCGATCTGTGTCTCGATCTCGTCGAGCAGTTCGAGCGGGTCGCGGCTGGGCCGGTCGAACTTGTTGAGGAACGTGAGTACCGGCAGATGGCGCGAACGGCACACCTCGAACAGCTTCAGCGTCTGCGGCTCGATGCCCTTCGCTGCATCGAGCACCATGACCACTGCATCGACGGCGGCGAGCACCCGGTAGGTGTCTTCACTGAAGTCGCGGTGGCCCGGTGTGTCGAGCAGGTTCAGCACATGATCGCGGTAGGTGAACTGCATCGCTGCCGAGGTGATGGAGATGCCTCGGGTCTGCTCGAGCTCCATCCAGTCGCTGGTGGCGCTGCGCCCACCCGACTTCGCTTTCACTGATCCGGCGGTGACCACGGCGCCTGCATTGAGGAGGAACTTCTCGGTGAGCGTGGTCTTGCCCGCGTCGGGGTGGCTGATGATGGCGAACGTGCGTCGGCGTCGGGCTTCGAAGGGGACGTCGAGAATGGTGACCACCGGTCGATCCTACCGACGGCGGATCACCAGCCCCCGGTGCGCCATCCGCCGTATCGGCCCCTCGACGACGTGCTGGCCACCGATCAGAGCCTGTTCGAGATCCCGTCGATCGTTGGCACCATGGTGGGCTTCTCGTTCCCCTCGGGAATGCGCGAGGTCAACCTCCCCGGCTTCCACCTCCACCTCCTGGCCGACGACCGCTCCACCGGCGGACACATCTACGACTACGCCACCCACGATGTGGAGGTCACGATCGGCACCAGTCGGACCGTGCATCTCGAGCTCCCCGAGCGGAACCTGGCCGACACGTTGACACTGCCCGATCCGCTGCGCTCGATACACCTGCGGCTGGTGCGCGCCGGATCCTCGTCCGGCGCCGATCTGGCCGACGCGCTCGACCTCGACGCCGACCTCGTCACCGACTCCCTGCGACGACTGGTCAATCGGGGCATGGCCGAGCGTGTCGACGACGGTGACGACCCGCCGACACCCGCGACCCGGTTCCGTTCCCATCTCGCGCCGATCCGACCCTCCTCGCTGCCCGCGGCCCTCGATGACCTCTGAGGCGGTCACGTCACCGGCCATCGGCTCGACCTCGTCCACCCCGTCGACGGGACTGTGGCGTCGGATCGTCGATCCGAGGCGCTGGAGTCTGGGCGCCCGACTCGGGGCGACCCTGGTGCTCGCGGCGCTCGTCCCCATGGGTGTGGTGTCGATCGCCGCCACCCGCACCGGTCAGCGAGCGGTGGAGGCCTCCGAGCTGGAGGCGGCCGAGGGCGCAGCGACCGTGGGCGCGGCGGCCATCGACGAGTACATCGGCGGCGTGGCCGCCCGCGCCGACCAACTGGGCACCAGCCCGGCCGTCGTGGCCTTCCTCACCGACGGGGGCACCCCGCCTTCGTCCGGTGAGGCTCCCGACGTGGTGGCCACCCTGCTGGCCGACGCCAAGGGCACGATCGTGGCCGGCCCCGCCGAACGGATCGGCACCTCGGTGGCCACCGAGCCCTGGTTCGTGCAGGCGGTGGCCGGCAAGCCCGCCGTCGGCGAGGTGACCACCACGGGGAACCGCTCCTTCGTCACGGTGGCCGCACCGGCCCGTCGACCCGGCGCTGCGGTGGTGGGTGTGGCCGCCCTGCAGGTGGGCGGCGACGACCTGCTCTTCTCCCTCAATCAGGCCCCGCTCGGACCGGGCGGTCAGGCGCTGCTCGTCGACGACGACGGGAAGGTGATCGCCGCCCGCGACTCCCGATTGCAGGGTCGCACCCTCGACGAACTCGGCATGGACGCCGTGGCCACCGGCATCACCGAACGCGACAACGGGAGCGTGGCTCGCAGCCCGCTGCGCGGACGTGGTGAGCAGGTGGTGGCCTGGGCCGGCACGGGCGGTGCGGCCGCGGCCGTCGTGACCCAACCCCGCAGTGCCTTCCTCGCCCCCATCGATCGACTGTCGAACTCGATCACCATCGCGCTCATCGTCGTGGGTGTGCTGGCCGTCATCAGCGCGCTGCTCATCGCCCGTCGACTGTCGCGACCGATCGGCGCGCTGACGCGCGCGGCGCGGGCCGTCGAGGACGGCGGTGCGCCCGACGCCGACGAACTCGATCGCATCGGCCGCTCCGGTGACGACGTCGGCCGACTGGCCCGTGTTTTCTCCCGCATGGCCGCCCAGGTCGCCGCTCGCGAGCGGAAGTTGAAGGAACAGGTCCGATCGCTCAAGGTCGAGATCGATCAGGAACGCCGACGCAAGGAGGTGGCCGAGGTCACCGACAGCGACTTCTTCCGCGATCTCGAAGGTCGCGCCGCCGAGATGCGCCGACGGGCAAAGGGCGACGAATGACCTCGCACTCGCATCGACCTCGCCGATCACGCCTGTCGATCGTGCTCGTGGCGCTGACCCTCATGGCGCTGCTCGGCACCTCGTGCTCGACGTCGGAGACGTCGAAGGACTGTCCGCCCCGCGCCATCGCCTTCATGGGACCGATCACCGGCAGCAACGGGGCCGATGGTCGGATGTTCCGCAACGGCATCGAGACCGCACTGGCCCTGGCCGAGGAGAAGGGCGCGCTGGGCGGATGCCCGGTCGGCCTCATCACCTTCGACACACGGGCCGACCCGCAGGTGGCCAAGGCCATGGCCACCCGGATCGCCGAGGACCCGCAGATCCTCGCCGTCGTGGGCCCCTCCTACTCGGGCGAGACCGCGGCGGCCATGCCGATCCTCGAGGCCGCCAACGTGCCGGTCATCACCGCGTCGGCCACCAATCCCGAACTGGGGACAAAGGGCTGGCGATGGTTCCATCGGGTCGTGGTCGACGACGCCACCCAGGGCCCGGCCGCCGCCGCGTACATGGTCGAACGCTTCGCCGTGCGTACGGTGGCCGTGGTCGACGACGGCAGCCTCTACGGCAAGGCGCTGGCCGACCTCGTCGCCACCTCGCTCGGTGCACGCGGCGTGGTGGTCGCCCCCCGTCTGCAGGTCGAGGCCGAACGTCTCGACTACCGGGTGGCCGTGGAATCGATCCGCGCCCTCGGGGCCGACGCCGTCTACTTCGGCGGCGTCACCGGACCGGCCGCCCGTCTCGTTCGACAGTTGCGCAACGTCGGGGTGACGGCCGACTTCGTGACCGGCGATGCCGTGTTCTCCCCCGAGTTCCTCACCCTGGCCGGTTCGGCCGCCGAAGGCGCCACCATCACCTGCCCCTGCACGGTCGGCGGGACAGGAGCCGCTGCCCGGGAATTCGACGCCGCCTTCCAACGCCTCACCGGCACCATGCCCTCGAGCTATGCCGCCGAGTACGCCGATGCCACCCGTCTGGTGCTCGATGCCCTCGCCGCCGGTGCCCGTACCCGGGCCCAGGTGGAGAAGTCACTCGACGGCGCCGACGTGGAGGGCATCACCAAGCAGTTGTCGTTCGACGCCGATGGTCAGATCCGTCGTGGTCCGGTGTTCGTGTTCACCATCACCAACGGCGCCTTCGTCCCCACGGCCACCGTCGAACGAGGCGTGGTCACGTCCATCACGGGGAACTGAGTCGAGGCTCGCCGATGGCCCGACGTCGATCGGCCGCCGCGTCGGACTCCTGACGCAGGAAGGCCGAGAGCTCACCGATCATCGACATGAGCGGGGCCGGGAAGACCACCGTCGAGTTCTTGTCGACGCCGATCTCCACCAACGTCTGCAGGTTGCGCAGCTGGAGCGCCAGCGGATGATCCATCATCACATCGGAGGCCTCACCCAGGGCCGACGCGGCCAGCGCCTCACCCTCGGCGGCGATGATCTTGGCCCGCTTCATGCGCTCGGCCTCGGCCTGCTTGGCCATCGCCCGCTTCATCGTCTCGGGCAACTGGATGTCCTTGAGTTCGACCAACACGACCTCGACACCCCACTCGACGGCCGTGACCTCGAGGATCTCGCGGATGTCGGCATTGATGCGGTCGGTCTCCGAGAGGGTGTCGTCGAGCGAATGCTGACCGACGACGTTGCGCAACGTGGTCTGGGCGATCTGGTTGATGGCGGCCGTGACGCTCTCGATCACCACCACCGACTTCACCGGATCGATCACCCGGTAGTAGGCCACCGCCGCGATGTCGACGCTGACATTGTCGCGGGTGATGATCTCCTGCGACTGGATGGGCATGGTG
>VERC01000012.1 GCA_018882825.1 Acidimicrobiia bacterium
TGCCAACATCGAGTGGCAGTTCCCCGGTCGGGTGGTGACGGTGGCCCTCGGGCCCGACGCCGGACTCGGCACGTGGGAGACCGATCGCCTCACGTGGGCCGTCTACGACGAGTTGGCGGCACGCTCCGCCCGCTACGGCCAACCGGTCGACGCCGTCCGGGCCCGGGCCATCGCCGATCTCTTCGACAGTTACACGTTGCGCCGGCCCACCATGATCCGCGGGTGGGAGCGGGGCTCCGATCAGTTGGTGGGTGGTCGTCCCGTCCCCGACGCACAACGCTGGCAGCCCGATCTGTGGCGTGCCGTGCGCGACCGACTCGGCGGACGCAGCGACGTCGAGGCCATGGGAGAGATGCTCCGACGTCTGCGTGATGGCGAGATGACGGCAGCGCCCTCACGACTCGTCGTGTTCGGCCTCGCTGCGCTGCCACCGCCGCATCTCGAACTGCTCGGGGCGTTGTCGGTGGCGTGTGACGTGCACGTGTTCGCGCCGGTTCCCTCGGGAACCCGCTGGCGTCGCCTGATCGATCGCCTGCCCCCCGCACTTCAACTACCGGTCCCGCGCGACGAGTCGTCGATGTTCGTGCTCGATGGACACCCGCTGGTCACCGAGTGGGGTCGGGCCGCGGCCGAGGCCCACGCCCTGCTGCACGCCACCGCCGTCGGTGCCGGAGCGACGGTCACCGTCCTTCCCGATGAGCGGTCGTTCGCCACCGACACCCTGCTGCATCGACTGCAGTACGGCATCGTCACCGACACCGCGCCACCGGGCGCACCTCGCCGTGGTGCCGCCGACGACCGCATGGTGATGTCTGCCGACGACGACAGTGTCCGGTGGCTGCAGTGCTACGGCGCGGCCCGTCAGGTCGAGGTACTGCGCGACGCCATCCTCCACCTGCTGGCCGAGACGGAGGACGATGGATCGCCCCGCTACGCACCGCGCGACATCGCCATCCTCACCCCCGACATCGTCCGTTACGCGCCGCTGGTCGAGGCCACCTTCGCCGGCGACGCCGCCCATGGCGTCACCGCCGTGCCTCTCGAGGTCGCCGATCGCACCCTGCGACAGGACAACCCGCTGGTCGACGCGCTCCTCCAGTTGTTCGATCTCACCGAGGGACGCTTCCGCGTCACCGATCTGCTCCGGTTCGCCGGCCTGCCGGTCGTGGCTCGCCGCTTCGGGCTCGACGCCACCGATCTCGAGCGGATCGCCACATGGATCGATGCGACCAACGTGCGTTGGGGCATCGACGGCCATGATCTCGAACGCTTCGGTGTGCCCGCCGTGTACGACGCCTTCACCTGGCGTTGGGCGCTCGATCAGTTGTTGCTGGGCGCGGCCGTGCCCGACGGAGCCGCCCGACTCGGGCTCGGTGAGGTACCGCCGTTCCCCGGTATCGAGGGTGACGGTCTGCTCGTCGCCGGACGTTTCGCCGATCTGGTGCGCGCTGTCGCCGCCGCCGTCGCTCGTCTCACCACTGCGGCCCCGGTGGCCGAGTGGTGCGCGGGTGTGGGCGAGAGCATCGGGTCGCTGTTCCGACCCGGTCCCGACGATGCGTGGACGGTCCGTGCCGTGGAGCGTGCACTGTCCGACCTGACCGACGACGCCGAGTCGGTGCCGGTCACGGACGAGCGCGTCGTCGAGCCCGGTCAGTTGCTGGCTCTGACCCGGGTGAAGTTGGAGTCCGGATCGGGTCGGGCCCGGTTCGGGACAGGTGCGGTCACCCTCTCCTCGTTGACTGCCCAGCGCGGTGTGCCGTTCCGGGTGGTGTGTCTGCTCGGGCTCGACAGCGAAGCGGGGGTCATCGCCTCGGCCGAGAATCTCCTCGCCGCCCGGCCCTGCATCGGCGACCGTGATCCGCGCACCGAACAGCGCGCGCAACTGCTCGATGCCGTGCTCGCCGCGGGTGATCGACTCATCGTGTGCAGCAACGGCCACGACGTGCGCACCAACACCGAACTGCCGCCGGTGGCGTTGCTGGCCGATCTGCTCGACGTGATCGACGCCACGGCCGTCGCCGCCGACGGTCGTCCGGCCAGTCGGGCGCTGGCCATCGCCCATCCCCGCCAGTCATGGTCCGAGGTGTCGTTCCTCCCCGGCACGCTCGGCGTGGACGGCCCGTGGGGATTCGACACCGGCGCGCTGGCCGCCGTGCGGGCCCGCGACCACCAGTCGCAGGCATCGGCGTTCCTCCCCGAACCGCTCGGTCCGGTTCCCGACGACGGTCTCGGTCGGCGAGTGACGGTCGACGAGTTGGTGCGGGCCGTCACCGAACCGGTTCGGGCCTTCCTCTCCCGACGACTCGGCGTGTCGCTGGTCGACACCGAGGTCGGCGTCGATGACGATTCCATCCCCCTCACCCTCGGTGATTCGGAGCAGTCGTCACTCGAGCGGTGGTTGCTGGCCGAGCGTCTGCAGATGGGGAGCGGCTGGACCGTCGACGATCTCGATGAACGACTCGATGTGGCCCGCCGACGCGGCATCGTTCCTCCCGGTGAACTGGGCGATGCTCCGCTCGATCAGGCCGCGCATCGGGTCGATTCGGTGGTGGCGCTGGCCGCGGGCTGTCTCGATCTCGACACTCCGGCCGAATCGATTCCCGTCCGGGTCGAGGTGACGACCACCGGATCCCCGCCCGTACTCATCGAGGGCACCATCGGAGGTGTGCACGATGACGTCGTGCTCGACCTGCGTGTCTCGCGCATCCGCCCGGCGGTGTTGCTCGGCGCGTGGTTGCATGTCGCTCTGCTGGTGTGCACCGATCCTTCCCGGTACTGGCAGGTCCTGCTCGTCGGCCGACCCGGATCCGACACCAAGGGCGGCTCGGCGGCCGAGTTCGTCACCCACGACGTCCACCTGATCGACCCCGAACGCGCTCGGGCCGTGGTCGACTTCGCCGTCGACATGTGGCGTCGTTCGCAGTGCGACGCGTTGCCCTTCTTCCCCGCCACCTCTCGAGCCGTGCACGACGGTGACGTCCGCAAGGCCAAGTCGCTGTGGCATGACGGTTTCAATGGCTACGGGGATCGTCTCGACCGGTGGGTCCGACTCGTCTTCGATCTCCCCTTCGATGAACTGGCCGCCCTCGAGCGCCGGTCCGACGAACCGGGCGACGATCCTCGCCTTCGGTGGTGGGCCGATCGGGTGTGGTCGCTGTTCGACGACACCTGTCATTCCGGTTCGGCCATCGACGAGTCGGCGGAGGATCGATGAACGACGACTCGCCTCCCTTCGTCCTGGCCGAAGGGCTCGAACACGACCTGATGGTGCTCGAAGCATCGGCCGGCACCGGAAAGACCTTCGCCCTGGCCGCACTGTCCACCCTCGCCATCGGTCGCGGTCGGGCTCGCATAGGTGAACTGTGCGTCGCCACCTTCACCGAGGCCGCCACCGCCGAGCTGCGGGGCCGGCTCCGTGACCGGATGGCCCGTGCCGTGACCTTCCTCGACACCGAGTTCGACCGCGAGCCGGTCGACGATCTCGAACGCATCATGGCGACCCTCGACGGGCCGTCACGGGCCGAGTGGCTGGTTCGGTTGCGTCAGGCGGTGCGCGACTTCGACACCGCGTCGATCACCACCATCCACGGGTTCTGCTCCCGGGTCATCGGTTCGGTGGCTGGCGCCGATGCCGGCCTGCGACTCACCGCCGATGCCGACGACGTCGATGAGGTCGTGCGCGACGCGATCCTCTCCCGGCTCGATGATCCCGCGGCGCTGTCCATCGACCATGGCCGTCTGCTCGAAGGAGTGCGGTTGGCGTTGTCGTTGCCCGCCGCTCGGTTCGACGTGATCGAACCGGACGATCCCGATCTCGTCCCCGGCGATCGCGCCCGCGTGGCCCGGGCCGAGCACATCGCCGAGGTCGCCGAGGTGGTGACGGCCTGTTGTGCCGAGGTGCGTCGTCGCCGGAGGGCCCGGGCGGTGCGCACCTTCGACGACCTGCTGGCCGACACCCGCCGACTGCTCACCGGTCCGGAGGCCCCGTCGATCGCCACCGAACTGCGTCGTCGGTTCCGCGTCGTGCTCATCGACGAGTTCCAGGACACCGATCAGGTGCAGTGGGACATCCTGCGGTGCGCCTTTGTCGAGCCCGTCGATGACGCGCCCACCACCACGGTCGTGGTCGTGGGCGATCCCAAGCAGTCGATCTACCGCTTCCGTTCCGCCGAGCTCTCGGCCTATCTGGCCGCCCGCGACCGGGCCCGGGCCGACGGCGGAGTGGTGGTGTCGCTCACCACCAACCATCGCAGCGATCAGGTGCTGCTCGACGGCCTCAACGCCTTGTTCGACGGCTTCACCTTCGGCGACGAGCGCATCACCTACCAGACCGTCATCGGTGTCGATCCCGACGGCGCCCCCCGACTGCGTGGCGCCGGGCGGGCCACCGTCGAGTTCCGTTCACCCGATCGGTCGAAGACCTTGGCCGACGACGTGCGACGTGCCGTGACCGACGACGTGTGCGATGTGGTCGTCGATCTCCTGTCCGGCCCCGAGGTGCGCACCGACGGCGGATGGGAGCCGCTGGTTCCCTCCGACATCGGCGTCCTGGTGTCGCGCAACGCCGAGGCCCTCGAGCTCGCCGCGGCCCTGCGGGCCCGGAACGTGCCGGCAGTGGCCTCGTCGGGCGACAACGTCCTCGGCAGTCCGGCCGCCGCGCAATGGCGGATGCTCCTGCACGCGCTCGACCGACCCTCGGCGGGTGGCACCGTGCGTCTGGCTGCGCTGTCATGGTTCGACACGCTCACCGCCGCCGATCTGGCCGCCCTCGACGACGATCAGACACTGGGTGACGGTGATGCGTTGGCCGGTCTCTTCGACCGCTACCGGGGCTGGTCACGACTGCTCATCGAGGACGGACTGCCCTCGCTGCTGAGCGCGCTGCGGGCTCATGGTCTGTCGCAGCGCGTGTTGTCCCGTTCCGGTGGTGAGCGTGATCTCACCGATCTCGAGCACATCGCCGAACTGCTCCAGACACGGACCGGGGGACGACCGACCTCGGCCGGCACCCTGCTCGAGATCCTCGACGAACTGGCCGACGCCAGCAGTGAGGAGGAGACCCGGGCCGAGTTGTACGACCGACGCATCGATCGTGACGACGACACCGTGCGCATCATGACGGTGCACAAGGCCAAGGGCCTGCAGTTCAAGGTCGTCCTCGTTCCCTCGCTGTGGAGCGCGCGACAGAAGCGTCGGAACCGGATCGCCCACGCCGCGATCGGCGGGGAGCGTCGGATCGACCTCGATTACGTCGTGGGTCCTGACGATCCGAGCTTCGACCGGGTGTACCGGGCGTCGCTCGACGAGGAAGCCGGGGAGGAGCGCCGGAAGTTGTACGTGGCCCTGACCCGCGCCGAACATCGACTCGTCGTCTGGTATCCGCAGGCCTACACCTGGAGTGGCGGCAAGCCCGTCGCTCTGCGGGAACTCCTCACTCACGCGGCCGAGACGACGGTCAAGAAGTTCGATCCGACCCGCCTCGTCGAACGCGCCGGTCCTCATCTCGGGTTCGTCGACGCCCCTCCCGCGTCCCACGGACGTTCGCTCGCCCCCATCGAACCCACCGAACGTCGATTGGCCACGGCCACCGCGCCCGACATCGATCGCCAATGGCGACAGTGGTCCTTCACCGGCGTGACCCGAGTGCTCGACGACGACCGGGGCGCGGCCGTCCCCTTCGTCGGCGGTGGGTTCGACGAGCCTGCCGTCACCGAGGAGATCGACGTGGAACTCGTCGACGCCGCGCTGCCCTTGCGCACCATGACCGGCGGTCGGGACTTCGGTGTACTGGTGCACGAGATCCTCGAACGCACCGACTTCGCCGTTCCCGACGACGAGCTGGTCGCCGCGCTGCGCGACGAGTGCGGTCGTTCTCTGCACCATCGCTCGGTGCGTGGTGTCGATCCCGATCGACTGGCCGCCGGACTGGCCGTGGCCCTGCGCGCTCCACTCGGTGGTCCGCTCGGCGAACGTCCACTCACCCATCTCACCCGTCGACAGCGACTCGACGAACTGCACTTCGACCTGCCCCTGGCCCGGTTCGACGTCGCCGACATCGCCACCGCGGTACTCGGGCATCTCCCCGACCACGACCCCTTCCGCCCGTGGTTCGAGTCGGCCACCACCCGTCATCTGCCCGTCGAGGGGATGCTCACCGGGTCGATCGATCTCGTCGCCCGCACCACCATCGACGGACGCGATCGGTACTGGCTGGCCGACTACAAGACCAACGTCATCGCCGACGGCATCGACTTCGACGACGTCGATCTCGTCGCCGAGATGATCCGCGACGACTACGTACTCCAATCGACTCTCTACCAGGTCGCGCTCCATCGATTCCTGCGCTGGCGTCTCGGCGACCGTCACGACCCGGCCACCGACCTTCTCGGATCGGCCTACCTGTTCGTCCGGGGCATGGATCCGTCGCGTCCGGCCCACGACACCCGCGGCGTGCACTGGTGGGCGCTCCCTCCTGCGGCGCTCGACGCGCTCGATGCCCTGTTCGCCACCGCTCGGGTCGATGTCGCATGACCGACACCTTCTCGCTCCTCGCGCCCTGGCAGGACCTCGGTGTGCTCGACGTCTCCGACGTGCACCTGGCCGCCACGCTGGCCCGACTCGGCGGACTCGAGACCGACACCGGCGCCGATGCGGCGCTGCTCCCCGTCGTGCTCGCTGCCGCGCTGGCGGCCCGGGGCCCTCGCCATGGTCACGTGTGTCTCGATCTGCGCACCGTGCGCACCAACGTCGCCTTCGAGACCGAGCCGGGTGCCGACGATGCCGGCCTCGCCGCCCTCGACGAACTGCCGTGGCCGACCCACGGCGACTGGGTGCGGGCACTCGCCGAGTCGTCGCTCGTGGAGGTGGTCGATCGACCCTCGGTGGCCGGTCCGGAGCGGCCGATGGTGCTCGACGGGACTCTTCTCTATCTGTCGCGCTATCGGCACTACGAGTCGCAGGTGGCCGAGGCGCTCCTGGACCGGTCCGATGCCTACGCCGAGCCCCTCACCGTGTCGGCCCAACGGCGCGACGAACTCCTCGACCAGCTCGATCCCTCCGAGGAACAGCGCCGGGCCGCGCTGGTGGGGGCCACCCGGGCGTTGGGAGTGGTGCTCGGTGGGCCGGGCACCGGCAAGACCCACACCATCGCCACCATCCTCGCCCTGCTCCTCGATGCCGCCCCGGACCGTTTCCGCATCGCGCTGGCTGCTCCCACCGGCAAGGCCGCCGCCCGCATGGGCGAGAGCATCACCCGGGTCGCCACCGAACTGCGAGCCACCGACCTGACCGACGCCGTCCGGCTGGCCGACCGCATGATCGAGGTGGCGGCCACGCCACTCACCCTGCATCGGTTGCTCGGTCACAACCCGGGTCGGGGGACGTGGCGGCATGACCATGCCAACCCGCTGGTGCACGACGTGGTGATCGTGGACGAGACCTCGATGGTGTCGTTGCCGATGATGGCCCGGCTGCTCGACGCCGTGCGTCCCGATGCCCGACTGGTGCTGGTCGGCGATCCCGGTCAGCTGGCCAGTGTCGAGGCCGGGTCGGTGTTGTCCGACATCGCCGCCGGCGCAGTCGCCGGGGAGGGAACCACCGATCGACCGTTGGCCGAGTGCATCATCGAACTCACCGAGAGTTACCGGTTCCCCCGTGAGTCTCCTGTCGGACGATTCGCCGCCGCCGTGCGCCGCGGTGACGCAGCCGATGCGCTCGAGGTGTTGGCCGACTCGACGGCGGACACCGACGCGGACACGGACACGAGCATGGGCGACGACAGCGGCGTGCGCATCGGTTGGCACGAGGTCAGTGCCGATCGACGCGAGGCTGTCGCCGTGCTCGCCGATCTGGCGCTTCCCGCCGTGCGGCGCCTGCACGAGGCCGCCGTCATCGGTGATGCCACCGCTGCGCTCGCCGTGCTCGACGAGCAGCGGGTGCTGTGCGCTCACCGGCTCGGTCCGTTCGGGATCGGTCGCTGGAACCGTCAGTTCGAGGAGTGGCTGGGCACCGGCGGCGTGCGGACGAACGGGTTCTACCCCGGTCGGCCGGTGCTGGTCACGGCCAACGACGCCACCCGCCGACTGTTCAACGGTGATCTCGGTGTGGTGGTGAACGACGACGGTGTCGAGCAGGTCGTGTTCGGCACACCCCGGCACCTACGGCGCTTCGCGCCCTCACAACTCGAGGCCGTCGAGACGGTGCACGCCATGACCATCCACAAGAGTCAGGGTTCGGAGTTCGACCACGTGATCGTGATCCTCCCCCCGGCGACGTCGCGACTGGCCACTCGCGAACTGCTCTACACCGCGGTCACGCGCGCCCGACGCACCGTCACCCTCGTGGGATCGGCCGATGCCATCGCCGCGGCGATCGGGCGTCGGGTCGAACGGGCCAGCGGTCTCGCCACCCGACTCTGGACCGACTGATCCCGCCCGCGTCGATCGACGATGCTGGGGTCATGACGACATCGGTCCGCCGCTCGATCGTGCTCGCCGTCGTGGTCCTGCTCGCGTCGGTCACCGGGTGCACATCCTCGACCGACGACCGATCGTCGGTCGACCCGGCCGCGTCGATCGAGCGTGGCGGCGACCCGCCGGCAGCGGCGGAACCCTCGGCCCCGACGCCGCCCACCGCGCCCACTGCGACAACCACGGAGCCGTCGTCACCACTCGTCGGACGCACCATCGTCCTCGATCCCGGTCACGCCGGGGGCAACGCCACCCATGCCGCCGAGATCTCCCGAGAGGTGTTCATCGGCACCGGCTGGAAGGCCTGCGACACGTCCGGTACCCAGACCCACGGCGGTTATCCCGAGCACGTCCACAACTGGGACGTGGCCCGGCGAACCGAGGCCCTGCTGCGCGCCGCCGGAGCCGAGGTCGTCCTGACCCGCACCGACGACGACCGCTGGGGTCCGTGCATCGACGAACGGGCCCGCATCGGCAACGACGCCGCCGCCGATGCGGTGGTGTCGATCCACGCCGACGGCGGCCCCGACGGCGGACGGGGCTTCCACGTCCTGCATCCCACGGCGGTCACGCCCCAGAGCGCGGCCATCGCCGAACCGTCGAGGCGTCTGGCCATCGCCGTGCGCGACGCCTTCGGCCGTATCACCGGGATGCCGACCTCGACGTATCTGGGATCCTCCGGCCTCATGCCCCGGGGCGATCTGGGTGGCCTGAACCTGTCGACGGTGCCGAAGGTGTTCCTCGAGGCGGGGAACATGCGCAACGCCACCGACGCCGCTCTGTTGTCCGATCCCGGGTTCCGGCAGGCCGAGGCCGAGGCGATCGTGACCGGGCTCGTCGTCTTCCTCGGCGGCGGCTGACCGGTCTCGCCCCCGGCCGGCCGATGGGCGAGACTGTGGGCACCGCACGTCGAAGGGGAACGACATGGCGAACTACAGCGTCATCGACACCGATACGCACCTCACCGAACCGCACGACCTGTGGACGGCCAACGCGCCCGCCACCTACCGCGACCGCGTGCCCAGTGTGAAGGTGGTCGACGGACTGCAGATGTGGACGGTCGACGGCGTCGTGCTCGGTCGCGCCTCGGCGTCCTCGGTGGTGCACCGCGACGGCCGTCGCAACCGGGGCATGGAGTTCACCACCTGGAACTTCGACGACGCCGCCATCGCCGCATGGGACGTCGATGCCCGACTGGCGATGATGGACGAGAACGGGATCTGGGCCCACATCATCTATCCGAACGCCGCTGGCTTCGGCGGTCAGCGGTTCGCCGATCTCGACGACCTCGTGCTCAAGAACATGTGTGCGTCGCTCTACAACGACGCCATGGTCGAGATCCAGCGCAACGGCAAGGGGCGACTGTTCCCCATGGCGCTCATGCCGTGGTGGGACATCGACGCGTCGGTGGCCGAGGCCGAGCGTTGCGCGGCGATGGGTCTGCGCGGCATCAACATGACCAGTGATCCCCAGCAGGGCGGTGCGCCCGATCTCGCCTGTCGTGACTGGGATCCGTTCTGGGAGGTGTGCGAGGGGCTCGGCCTGCCGGTGAACTTCCACATCGGCGCCAGTCAGAACACGTTCTCGTGGTTCGGTGACTCCCCGTGGCCGTCGCTCGATCCCGATCGCAAGCTCGGCATCGGTTCGTCGATGATGTACCTCTCCAACGCCCGCGTGATCTCCAACCTGATCTTCTGCGGTCTGCTCGAGCGTCATCCGCAACTGCAGTTCGTCTCGGTGGAGAGCGGCATCGGGTGGATCCCGTTCCTGCTCGAGGCCATCGAGCACCAGTTCCACGAGACGTCGTCCGATGGATTCCCCGATCTCTCACTCACCCCGCTCGAGTACTTCCAGCGCAACATGTACGCCTGTTACTGGTTCGAGAAGGCGAACATCGCCCACACCATCGCGGTGCTGGGTGCCGACCGGATCCTGTTCGAGACCGACTTCCCCCACCCCACCTGCCTGTTCCCCGACTCGATGGCGACCGCCGCCCCCGGGCTGGCCGCGTTGAGTGAGGACGATCGGCGCAAGGTGCTGCAGGACAACGCCGCCGCCCTCTACGGCATCGAACT
This sequence comes from Acidimicrobiia bacterium, assembly GCA_018882825.1. Classification (GTDB taxonomy): domain Bacteria; phylum Actinomycetota; class Acidimicrobiia; order Acidimicrobiales; family Acidimicrobilacustridaceae; genus Acidimicrobilacustris. The sequence continues at coordinate 10,544 of VERC01000012.1, forward strand.
CCCGGGCTGAACCCCGCTGCCCGCGGGCCGTGATGCCGGCACGTCGTGCAGATCGGGCATCACCAGCAGTTCGGGATCGGCCAGCGGCATCTCGTCGTCCGGGCCGAATCGATGACGGGGCAGCAAGGGGATGAGCAGCAACTGCAGCACCACGAACACGAGCGTGAGCATCATGGCGTCGCGGGCCCCGTCGAGGTAGTCGGACAGTCCGCCGTCGGATCCGACTTCCCCGTAGAACAGCAGGCCGTACACGGCGATGCCGATCGAACTGGCCAACTGCATGCCGGTTCCCTGCACACCCGAGGCACTTCCCGCGTGTTGCGGGGGCACGTCACCGAGGACGATGGCCATCGATCCCGCCATCGAGATGCCCAGGCCCCCACCCAACAGGGCGACACCCGGGGTGATCACCAACGGATTGCTGGCATCGCCGGTCACGCCGATGAGCACGGCCACGGCCGAGGCCGCCGTGCACAGTGCGCCGATCGCCAGTGCGCCGCGACCGAACCGTCGCAACAGGGGAGCGGCCACCAGTGAGCCGCCGATGTTGGCGAACGGCATGGGTGCGGTGAGCAGCGCCGCCTCCAGCGCGTTGCGGCCGAACCCCAGCTGAATGGTGAGGATCAGGTAGAGCGGTCCGGCGGCGGCGATGAGACTGAACAGCAGCGTGATGGCATTGCCGAGCGCGAACGTGCGGATCCGGAACAACGACGGATCGATCAGCGGATCACCACCGTCCGACACGATGCGACGTTCCAGGCGCAGGAACGTCCAGAACAACGGCAGCGCGGCGAGCAGCATCACCACGATCCACAACGGCCATCCGGCGTTGCGGCCCTGGATCAACGGGAACATGACGAGGAACGAAACCACGGCCAGCACACCGGCACCGGCGAGGTCGGGTCGTCCGGTGCCGGCCGGTTCGACGTACGGCAGCACCCGCGAGGCCAGCAGGAGGCTGATCGGTCCGGCGATCACGAACGGGATGAACGCCCATCGCCATCCCCACCCGAACACGTCGGCGGTGATCAACCCGCCGGTCATCAACTGGCCGACCATGAAGGCGCCGCCCGACACGGCCAGGAACACGGCGAAGGCGGTCGAGCGGCGATGGCCGGTGAAGGTGAGTTGGATGAGCGCGGCGGTCTGCGGGGCGACGATCCCGCCGGCCACGCCCTGGAGGAGTCGCCCGGCCAACAGCACCGGCACGGTCGGTGCGATGGCACACACGGTGACCCCCACCACCAGCAGGGCGAAGCCGCCGAGCAGCAGACGACGCGGACCGAACAGGTCACCGAGGCGCCCGGACAGCACCAGCACGAGCGAGTAGCCGAGACCGAACAGCGCGGCGAACCACTGCAGGCCGGTGGACGTGGCACCGAGTCCGGAACTCACCGCCGGCAGCGCCATCGTGGCACCGCCGTTCACCGACACCAGCCAGAACTGGAGCAGGTTGACGACGACGAACACGGGATGGCGCAAGGTCGCCCGCGCCACAGTCGCCATCGGCCCTCCCCCTCGTGTCGGCCCTGCCACCTTAGGGTCGCACGGGGTCCGATCCCGACGAGTCGCCATGATGGGTGAGGGATCGACGGCCCGGCCGTGGATACTGGGTCCTCGGTCGTCTCCGCTCGACGCCACCGACTCACGAACCACCCGAGGAGCCCCGATGCCCGCCGTCACCGCCGACACGTCGACACTTCCCGTCATCGCCGCCCCCGCCGGCGCGCCCCGACCGGTGCGGGTCGTCACCACCGCGCCCGAGGGGTTCGAGGGCGACGGCTTCCCGGTGCGCCGGGCCTTCGCCGGTGTGTCGACCGCCGAGCTCGATCCCTTCATCCACATGGACCAGATGGGACCGGTCGACTACCCGCCCATGGCCGCTCGGGGCACCGACTGGCATCCCCACCGTGGTTTCGAGACCGTCACCTACATCATCGACGGCACCTTCATCCACCAGGACTCGCATGGTGGCGGCGGCGTGATCTCCGACGGCGCCACGCAGTGGATGACGGCGGGCAGCGGTGTGCTGCACATCGAGACGGTTCCCGAGGAGATGGTGCGTCGCGGCGGACTGTTCCACGGCATCCAGTTGTGGGTGAACCTGCCGAGCCGTTCGAAGATGATCCCGCCCAACTACCAGAACCTCGAACCCGCCGACGTGGTGCTGCTCTCGGGTGCGGACGGTGGCGCGTTGGTACGCCTGATCGCCGGGGATCTGGGCGGACACGCCGGTCCGGGATCGACCCACACGCCGATCGTCATGGTGCACGCCACGGTGCAGCCCGGCGCTCGACTCGAACTGCCATGGAACCCGGGGTTCAACGCCCTGGCCTACGGACTCGAGGGGTCGGGATCGGTCGGCGCCGAGGGCGCGCCATTCGGTCAGGGTCGACTGGCCGTATTCGGCGAGGGCGACTCGATCGTGCTCACCGCCGGTGACGAGACCCTCGAGGTGCTGTTGCTCGGTGGAGAACCACTGCGCGAGCCCGTGGCCGCCCAGGGCCCGTTCGTGATGAACACCCGCGACGAACTGGTACAGGCCTTCCAGGACTTCCAGTCCGGCAAGTTGGGCACCATTCCCGCCGGTGCACTTCGTCCCTTCCGCGGCTGATCACGTGTCGTCGACACTCAGTCGCCGGATCACGTACTGATCGAGGGAGAGTCCGGCCTCGGCCGCTTCGAGCGACGATTCACGATGCAGCTCCGAACCCACTCGGAGATTGAATTTCCCGGACTACCGTCGGGTGGCGAGCGGCTCGGGAAGCGGTTCGTCGTTGGCGACAAGGCCTTCGAGGACGTCGGCCACAAGGACGCCGATCCCAGCGATCGCGTCACTCCGAGTCGCGGCGAGCCACGAGAGGGAAGGGAACTCGACGCACGTGAGAGGCCTTCGCTCGACCTCGATCGGTGGCACGAACAGAGCGGTACCACCGGCAGTACCGAACCGAGGGAGGTCGCCGGGCCTGTTCGGCGGTCGACCTGCGAGACTGCGGTATGGCCCTCACCGAGAATCCCGCTCCCTCCTCGCCGTCTTCACCTGCGTCGGCGACGCCACCGGCTCCGACGACCACCTCGCCCGTCGCCGTCGCCGACCCCCGTATCGGGGGTCTCGCCGATCGCTTGCGCGCCACCTACCGCAGCGGGCTCACTCGGCCACTGAACTGGCGCCGTCGTCAGCTCCAGCAGATGCGGCGCATGCTGGTCGATCACGAGGACGAGTTCCTCGACGCGCTGGCCACCGATCTGGGCAAGCCCCGCACCGAGGGCTACCTGACCGACATCGCCTTCGTGCTCTCCGAGATCGACGAGATGGCGAAGCACCTAGAGAAGTGGAACCGGCCCGAGAAGGTGTCGTCGCCGATGGTGACCCAGCCGGCCAAGTCGTGGCTGCAACCCGAGCCACTCGGTGTCGTCCTCGTCATCGCTCCGTGGAACTACCCGGTGCAACTGCTCCTGGTGCCGGCCGCCGGTGCCATCGCCGCTGGTAATGCCGTGGTGCTCAAGCCCAGCGAGGTGTCGGCCGCCACCAGTGCGGTGTTGGCCCGGCTCATCCCCCAGTACCTCGACGACGCTGCGGTCGTCTGCATCGAGGGCGCCGTGCCCGAGACCACTGCGCTGCTCGCGCAACGTTGGGATCACATCTTCTACACGGGCAACGGCACCGTCGGTCGCGTCGTCGCCCGCGCCGCGGCCGAACACCTCACGCCCGTCACCCTCGAGTTGGGCGGCAAGTCACCGGCGATCGTCGATGCCAGCGCCAACGTGCGCGTGGCCGCCCGGCGAATCGCCTGGGGCAAGTGGTTGAACGCCGGCCAGACCTGTGTCGCACCCGACTACGTGCTGGTGCACCGGTCGGTGCGCGACGCACTGCTGGAGCATCTGCAAGCCGCCGTGCGCGACTTCTACGGCGACGATCCGCAACGCAGCGACTCGTACGGTCGCATCGTGTCGGACCGACATCTCGATCGCCTCCGTTCGCTGTTGTCGGGAGGCACGGTGCTGTTCGGTGGCGAGTCCGACGACACCGAGCGCTACCTGGCCCCGACGGTGCTGGTGGATGTCGACGGCGACTCACCGTTGATGGCCGAGGAGATCTTCGGACCGCTGCTGCCGGTGCTCACCGTGGAGTCGGTGCAGGACGCCATCGACTTCGTCGACCAACGCGACCATCCCCTCGCGCTGTACGTGTTCGCCGAGGACCGGGTCGTCGTCGACGATGTGCTGGCCCACACCACTGCCGGTGGAGTGACGGTCAACGGCACCATCGTGCACCTCACCAATCCGGAGTTGCCCTTCGGCGGCGTGGGCGAGAGCGGTATGGGCTCCTACCACGGTCGCGACACCGTGCGGGTGTTCCAGCACCTCAAGCCGGTGCTGGCTCGCAGCACCAGGGTCGACCCGTCGATCGCCTATCCCCCCTACACCGACCGCAAGTCGAAACTCCTGCGCCGCTTCGTGTAGCCGGCGTCAGCGGGTGTGCTTCTCGGCCAGTAGTTCGGCCAGGCCGGGCACCAGTTCGCCCGGGGTGAACTCGCCCACCGTGACCCGCTGCAGGGTGCGGGGCACATCGGCACCGACGTCGCCGCGCGCATGGTGCAGCGCAACGTTGTCCCACAGCACCAGATCGCCCACCGACCAATGATGCTCGTAGAGGTATGCCTCGTCGTAGAGCACGGCGAACAGATCGGCCAACAACGCTTCGCTCTCGGCCTCGGGCACACCGACGATGGAATCCGTGTGCATGGCGTTGGCCATGATCACCGTGGTGCCGGTGCGCGGGTGTCGGCGCAACACCGGGTGAACCGTGCGGGGTGACCGGGGGTCGATCTCGGCCACACGCATCCGGTGGCCACCCTCGCTGAGCATGTCGAAGCAGTTGCACACCTGCAGTCCCTCGAGTCGCCGCCGAAGATCGGCGGGCAGGCGATCGACAGCGGCGCCGGCATCGGCCCACACGGTCGGGATGCCTCCCGGCGATGCCTCCAGTGCATGCAGTGAGATGCACGACACCGGGTGGGCGGTGAAGGCGAAGTCGGAGTGGAACAGCAACGGCCCGGCGCGGATGATGCCGTCGGGTCGGGAGTTCGACACGTAGCCCCACAGCGAGCGTTCGGGCACCAGTGGACCGAAGCGCGCGACGAACCCGATCTGGGCTTCGCCGGAGAGCACCGGCCCTCGCAGCACCAGCAGGTGGCGATCGTCGAGGGCGGCGCGCAGCCGTTGCAGGTCGTCGACGGTCCAGCGGGGATCGACGCCGTTGCCGTCGGACAGGTCGACGTCGCTCACCTCGACCCCGATCGTCCCGGGCAGTTCGGTCAGACGCACACGTTCATGGTCGCACGTTCGCCCCTAGGACGTCGCTACGACGCGCCACGGGCGGCCCCGGAGGGCCGCCCGCGGGTACTGCACGAACCGGGTCGACTCAGCCGGTGAACTTCGGCGTGGCCTCGGGGAAGGTGTTGGTGACCGACACCTTCTGGGTGATCGAGGACGAGATGGTGATGGTCGGGTTGTCGATCACCGACTGCGTGGCGCCGAGGGCGTTGGTCTCGGAGAAGTCGCAGCTGCCGTTGGTGACGGCGAAGATCGAGCCGGTCTCGCCGGCCTTCAGCGGCATCACCAGCGTCGTGGTGTCGATCGCAGAGGGGGAGACCGCCACCGGACCGATCGAGTCCAGCGCCACGCGCGTGCACACCGCGGTGATCTCGAACTCACCGTCGGCCGGCCCTTCACCGGTGACCGTCTTCGTCACGTCGATCTGGGCCCAGCCGATCACACCGGTGAAGGTGGCGGGGGAACCGCTCACCTGACAGGTGAGCGAGATCGAGATCACGTTCGGCGTCGGCGCCGTGCTGGCGGCTCCTGGTCCGATGAGCAGACCGAACGCCGCGTCGACGTCGAGTCCGACGACTGCCACGTCGTTCGTGGGCAGACCGTCCTTGAGCACGGTGACGTCGGAGGCGACGATGTTCGAGTCACAACTGCCCGAAACCGAGATCTCGCTCTCCAGGATCCCCTCCTGGAAGACGCCCTCGTCGAACGTGGGGGTGAGAGCGCCGGGGGCGGAGGGTGTGGTGGCGCCGGACGGGGCGGCGAAGGCGACCAGCGAGGCGACCAGCGCGCCGGCGAAGAGGGCACCGACGGTGGCACGGGCGGAACGCAACATGGGATCTCCAGGGGGGAAGGGGCGGAACCCGTCAAATTTTTGGTCGAAGAGGTCCCATCCCGAATCCGCTCGTGTGACGTTTGGCTCGTGCAGTCGACGCGGAACGGGCGGCCCCGAAGGGCCGCCCGTTGGCCGAGTGTCGGATGTCGCTGCCCTCAGCCGGTGAAGCGGGGGGCCGACGGAGCGGTCGGGTAGGCGTTCACCACTTCGACGAAGTACAGCTTCGCCTCGGTCGTGGAGACCGTGTCGGGGATCACCGCCACCTCGGCGGCGCCCAGGCTGTCGGTCTCGGAGACCACACACGTGTAGGGCGAGAAGGTGAAGATGGAGTGTCCGGACCCGTCGGTGAGCGTGAACTCGAACGTGCCCGGAGCAGCGGCCGGACCGTCAGCAGCCGGGACGAACATGGCCCCGTCGGTCAGAGCCATCGGTGTGCAGACGGCCTGCATGGGGAACTGGCCGGCGGCCGGACCGTTCCCGACCACGTCCTTCATCACGTGGATCTCGCCGTAACTGATGGTGTCACTCACCGGGGTCGACACCGTGTCGATCGGACAGGTGATCGTCACCTCCATCACCGGACCCATGGTCTCCGAGGTGGGGGTGAGCCCGGCGGGAACGGAAAGGGTGAACGTCGACGGCGTGAGGATGGTGACGGCCACCGACGGCGCCGGTGCACCGCCGATCATCACGTCGACATCGGCAGCGGTGGGCAGCGAGTCGCACGCCACGGTGAGTGTGCCCACGATCGAGGCGGTGCCTGATTGCAGCATCGTCTCGCCGGTGGGCGTCAGGTTGAGTGCCGGCGTCACCTGGGCGCTGCCCGGTGCGGCGAACACCACGGTGACGGCAGCCAGCATCGAGATGATGGCGACGCCGGTCGCGGTGCGGATGGAACGAGACATCAGTGGACCTCCCATGGTCGTGGTCGACCCGGGAAGGTCGACGCCCGGTCACGGTAAGGACGCGTCTCGCATCACCGATCGCCGAACGCTCCCGCAGATGAGGTGATCTCGCCGACGATCATCCGTTCAGGCGAGTGTCGGGTCACTCCGTCGGGTGAGGGAGCGACGAGTACGGCGACGCAGTGTCGTTCACCGACGAGCCGTCACCAACCACGCCGCTGACAGCATGCGCACGGTGTCACCCACGACGTGCGATGCGAACCGTTCGGTGAGGATCTCCTCCGCTCGGGCGCGCACCGATTCGTCGCCGGCGGCCAGCAGCAGTTTCACCGCGCTGCCGTTGAGGGCCTGGGCCACCGCACCCGCAACGCCGTCGTCACCACCCATGTCGATGGTCGGTGTGCACGAGGCGATGTCGATCGACTTCCAACCCGCAGCATCGAGGATGGTGCGCACGTGGTCGGTGTCACCGAAGGCGAACGGGTTCGGACCTGGCATCGGACCCGACGGCGGCGGGGGTGGATCGACGAGCAGCTCGCGCACCACCGTCGAGGGCAGGGTCATCCACGGATTCGCCTCCATGGGCTGCCAGCAGACGAAGGCCAGTCGACCGCCGGAGACACACGCGCTCGCCATGTTGGTGAAGGCCTGTACCGGATCGTCGAAGAACATCACCCCGAAGCGGCTGATCACCGCGT
>VERC01000222.1 GCA_018882825.1 Acidimicrobiia bacterium
CCGGGTCGACGACCCGGTGCACATCACCGAGGCACTGGACCGGGCCATGCTCGCCGATCTCGCCACGCTGGTCGACGAATCCACCCGGGCGTTCGACGCCTACGACTACGCCCGGGCCCTGGAGCGCACCGAGGCCTTCTTCTGGGAGTTCTGCGACCAGTACCTCGAACTGGTCAAGGCCAGGGCCTACGGCAGTCGGGGTGACGACGCCGCCCGCTCGGCGCAGGCCGCGCTGCAGGTGGCCCTGTCCACCCTGTTGCGACTGTTCGCCCCGTTCCTCCCCTTCGTCACCGAGGAGGTGTGGTCGTGGTGGCAGACCGGGTCGGTGCACCGCGCCCCGTGGCCCGATGCCTCGTCACTGCGCGACGCGTCCGCCGAAGGTGATCCGGTCGCGTTCGCCGTGGCCGCCGAGGTGCTCTCGGCCGTGCGTCGGGCCAAGACGGAGGCCAAGCGATCGCTCAAGTGGCCGGTCGACACTGTGACCGTCACCGAGACCCACGCCCGCGCTGCTGCGTTGGCGTCGGTGCAGGCCGATGTGCAGGAGGCGGCGAACGCCGCCTCAGTCGGTGTCGCCGTCGGATCCGACAGCGGGATCGACGTCGTGCTCGCCGCCGACGACGCCGTCTGACTCGGGCATGTTCGGCTTGGTCGAGGTCGTCGGTGCGGCCTGGGGCGACGGCTTGTCGACCAGCAGGACGGGGGACGGCTCGGCGTAGGCGAAGGCGATCCCGCGCGCATCGAAGGTGGTCTTGAGACGTCCACGCAGTTCCCTCAGCACGCCGAACTGGGCGGCCGGTTCGGTCTTGATGACGAGTCGCACGTGGACGCCGTCGGCGTCGAACTCCTGGATGCCCCAGATCTCGGCCCGTTCGAGGATGCGTGACGACCACTCGGCATCGGCCTGCATCGAATCGGCCACTTCCTGCATCACCCCGCTGACGACATCGATGTCGGCCTCGTAGGGCAGCACGACGTCGATGAGGGCCCGCGCCCATTCCTGGGACTTGTTGGCCACCCTCGTGATCTGTCCGTTGGACACGTGCCACACGGTGCCCTCGGAATCGCGCAGGTGCGTCGAGCGCAACGTGACCCGTTCGACCACACCCTTCGCCCCGCCACCGAGATCGATCGTGTCGCCCACGCCGAACTGGTCCTCGGAGACGATGAAGAAGCCGGTGATGAAGTCGCGCACCATGGTCTGTGTGCCGAAGCCGAGGGCGATGCCGGCGATGCCGGCAGTGGCCAACAGCGGTCCGAGACTGATGCCGAAGGTGTCGAGGATGACGAAGATCGCCACCAGCCACACGATCGCCGTCACGATCGACCGGAACACGGCGGTCAGGGTCTCGTAACGGGCCTGCGCTCGTTGGGACGAGTCACCCGAGGACAGGATCATCTGCGAGGTTCGGCGCCGCAGTTCGCTCTCGTGGCGATGTCCACCCCCCTGCGAGGCCAGCAGTCGGTTCATCGAACGACTGACCAGCCACCGACCGACGCGCGCCACGATGGCGGCGACGATGACGGTGACGATCACGGTGAGTGGTTTGGCCACCACCCACTCGGCCGCCTTCGACCAACCCTTGGAGTCGGTGGCCTCGAACACCCGCTCGCAGATCCAGCCCGGATCCTTGCCACAGGCGGCGGCCAGCGCCTCGGGATCGGTGACGGCGACGACGTTCACGAGCGCCGAGGGTACGCGCAACGGGGCCCCCGCAGGGGCCCCGTCCACGAACTGCTCGGATGACCGCCGGAGCGGCCGGACTCAGGCTGCCAGGTTGGCGTTGACCGTGTTCCAGTCGATGAGGTTGTCGAGGACGACATCGATGAACTTGGCCCGCAGGTTGCGGTAGTCGATGTAGTACGCGTGCTCCCACACGTCGACCGTCCACAGCGCCTTGGCTCCGTGCTTCATGGGCAGATCGGCATTCGGGGTCTTCATGATGGCGAGCGCGCCGTCCTTCTCGACCAACCACGCCCAGCCCGAACCGAACTGGGTGAGGCCCGCTTCGGACAACTGGGCCCGGAAGGCGTCGTAGCCACCGAAGTCGGCATCGATGCGCTCGGCGATCGCGCCGGTGGGCGCGCCACCACCGTTGGGCGACAGGCCGTTCCAGAAGAAGGTGTGGTTCCACACCTGCGCGGCGTTGTTGAACAGCGGACCCTCGGCCTTCATGATGATCGACTCCAGCGAGGCGTCGGCGTCCGGGGTGCCGTCCACGGCCTTGTTGAGGTTGTCGACGTAGGTCTTGTGATGCTTGCCGTAGTGGTACTCGATCGTCTCGGCACTCATGTGCGGGGCGAGCGCGTTCTCGGCGTAGGGCAGAGGGGGGAGTTCGAAGGCCATGGGACCCTTCCTGTTGTCGAGTGGTTGTCGTTCGGGTGGTCGCTGAGGCTATCCCCGCTCACCGCAGTCCGAGCAGTTCGGAACACCCCGGCCACGCCCGCCAACCAGAACTGGCCAGCACTCGGCGAGCGATCTCGATCTGCTGCTCACGGCTGGCGAGGGCGGCGATGGGCGCGAACTCCTCGCCACCATGGGAGCGCCACGTTCCGTGGGCGAACCCCAACCCTCCCGAGAACCCCTCGATCGACGACGCCCAGTTCCCCCGCGCCTCACACCACGCCAGTCGGTCCCACACGTCCGGATCGTCCGAGCGCGCCGGCTCACCCCGACGGGCCTTGGCGATGATCTCGGCTCGCTGGGCCGCGGCCACCTCCTCGATGGTCGACAGCACGACGGCCGCTCGCTCCCCGAGGACATCGGTGACCACCGGCGGGTCGTCCCGGCCGGAGAGGTCGGCGAGGTGCGGGCCCGTGGACTGACCGGCGGCCGAGGCGCCATCGAATCCGATGGCGGCCAGCACGGCGAGGCCGACGATGAGGGCTCCCGTCGCCACCAGGAGCGCCGCGTGGCGACGCACCGGGCCGACGGGATGGGGACATCGGGGCTGGGAACCGTTCGGTGATCCGGACATGGTGCACTCCTCGTCGATCGACGTCTCCATCCGACACGATCGGTCGTAATGGAATCGCAACACAGCCCCGACAGGCTGTTGGCTCGACGGCCGGAAGGCAACGACCGTTCGACTCCCCAGCCCGTGACATCGGACACGGCAAGGGGGACAAGGCATCGCCGGGTGTCCGAACGCAGTCATCCACAGCCTGACGGGTTCATCCACAGGGCTCGGTCAGCCCGAAACCTCCGCCGGCCGGCGCGGAACGCCGCAGGCTCGGGTGGTGATCCGTGGATTCAGAGCGACACGCCGACCGGACACGACACGCCCGTGCCCCCGAGCCCGCAGTACCCGTTCGGGTTCCGGGCCAGGTACTGCTGGTGGTAGTCCTCGGCGTAGAAGAACGGACCGGCCAGCTCGATCTCGGTGGTCACGGCCCCGAACCGGGCCGCGGCCAGCAGCTCGCCGAACGCCGCTGCGCTGCGCCGAGCGGCGGCCAGTTGTTCCTCGTCGGTGCAGAGGATGGCCGAGCGGTACTGGGTGCCGACGTCGTTTCCCTGCCGCATGCCCTGGGTCGGGTCGTGGTTGTCCCAGAAGCAGCGGAGCACGGCATCGAGGTCGGTCTGCGCCGGATCCCACACGACGAGGACGACCTCGGTGTGATTGGTCCGACCCGAGCACACCTCCTCGTAGGTCGGGTTGGGCGTGACGCCGCCGGCATAGCCGACCGCCGTGGTGACCACACCCGGCAGTTGCCAGAACTTGCGCTCGGCACCCCAGAAGCACCCCATGCCCACCACGATCGACTGCGAACCTTCGGGGAAGGGCGGCGTCATCGGAGTGCCGAGCACCAGGTGGGCCGGCGCCACCGGCATGGAGGCCTGTCGTCCGGGCAGACAGTCGGCGGGGTCGAGGAGTTCGGTGGTGCGATGGCCGAAGAGCATGAGGGCGAGGGTACCGGCGCGGTGTGGGTTCGGACCATGGTCCTACGCTCGGGTGGTGGGCGATGGCATGAGGGTCGAAGCGGTCGAGGTCCGCGTGCTGGCCCTGCCCATGGTCGAGCCGTTCGTGGCGGCCCATGGCGCGGTCGATCATCGGACCCTCGTCGTGGTCCGTCTCGTCGGTCCCGACGGTGAGGGCTGGGGCGAGTGCGCGGCGTTGCCCGACCCCACCTACACGGCCGAGTTCGTCGACGGCGCCCGGGCGGTCATCGCCACCGAACTGGCGCCGCGGCTGTTGGCCGCGGACGGTCCGGCGTCGGCCACCGATCTCGACACGA
>VERC01000223.1 GCA_018882825.1 Acidimicrobiia bacterium
GCCCAGGAGATCTAGGCGATGGGGCGGCGGGCGCTCATCGTTCCCATGGACCTCATCGATCCGGCCTCGGTCGCCGCGCTGCCCCAGCGGGTGATGGACGAATGGGGTCGCATCGACGTGCTGTTCAACAACGCCATCTTCCGCGGCGTGGGCACGCTCGATCGCATCGCTGACCTCACCGTCGAATCGATGACGAACCTGATGAAGGGCAACTTCATGCATCAGATCCTGCTGATCCAGCAGGTGCTGCCCCACATGCTGGCCGCCGGCGGGGGGACGATCATCGACATGGTCTCCGGCTCGGCCCGCCTCGATCCCATCGCCCCGCCCGGTGAGGGTGGGTGGGGGATCCTCTACTCGGCATCGAAGGCCGCCTTCGCCCGTGTGGCCGGCGGCATCAACGCCGAGTACCGGTCGATGGGGGTCAAGGCCTTCAATGTCGATCCCGGCAACGTCGTGACCGAGGCCCGCAAGGCGATCAAGCCCGACGACGAGTACGGCGACAACTACGGCAGCGAACCGGCCGAGGCCACCGGCAAGGTCGTGGCCTGGTTGGCGACCGATCCCGGCGCCGAGAAGTTCCTCGGCAAGTGGATCTTCGCCCCGAAGCTTTGCTCCGACCTCGGTCTGCTCCCCGGATGGGAATTCCGGGCGCCGGGCCAATGAGCGAACCCGACGACCGGCGCGCCATCCGCGCTCTGGTCGACGACTACGCACGCATGGCCGACCGCATCGACAACGTCGGCCTCGCGGCGTTGTTCACCCCCGACGGTGTGCTCCGCATCTGTGAACGCGGGAACCCGGAACCGGTGCGGATGCGCACCGGACGCGCCGAGATCGCCGAGGCCATCACCGGACTGTCGCGCTATGTCGTCACCATGCACCTCGTCGCCAACCACTACGTGGAGCTCGCCGGTGATGCGGCGACCGGCGAGTCGTACTGCCGGGCCAGTCATGTCCGGCCCGTCGAGGGCGGACCCGATGGTGCGCTGGAGAACTACGTCATGAACATCCGCTATCTCGACCGTTACGTTCGACTCGACGAGGGCTGGCGTATCGCCGAGCGTGAACTGCAGGTCGAGTGGACCGAGGTCGTGCCCGTCGCCTGACGGTCAGCCCCGCAGCGTGGCCACGTCCGAGGTGTCGGCCATGTCCAGGGCCAGAGCGGCCAGTTCGGCCACCGTCACCTCGGTGCGGGAGGTGTCCTCGTCGGGACGGGTGGCGCGGATGCGGGCCAGCGCCCCCTCGGTGATGATGGCGAGCTTGAACGTGGCCAGCACCCGGTACACGTCGATGTCGCGCACCGAACGTCCGCTGGTCGCCTCGTACCGGGCCAGCAGGTGATCGACTCCGGGGAATCCCGGGTTGTGGCGATGGGGCTGCGGTGAACGACTGCGCCACATCAGTTCGCCGGCTTCGCCCCAGTACACCGCCACCATGCCGAGGTCGGTGAGGGGATCCCCCAGCGTCGACATCTCCCAGTCGAGCACGGCGACCATGCGGGTCGGGTCGGTGCGGCTCCACATCGTGTTGTTGAACGAGTAGTCGCCGTGCACGATCGAGGCGTCGGTGTGCGCAGGGACCGAACGCTGCAGACGTCGCGCCACCTCGTCGACCTCCGGCAGTTCGCGTTGGGCCGATCGCTCCCATTGCGTGCACCAGCGGTCGATCTGGCGCTGCAGGAAGCCGGCCGGTCGTCCGAGCTCGCCCAGTCCCACGCCTTCGAAGTCCACGGCGTGCAGGCGGGCCAGCACGTCGATCAACTCGTCGGTGGCGGCCAGGGCCTGGGCCTCGTCGAGGTGCGTCACCTGCTCGGAGTCGGAGTACACGACACCCTCGACGAACTCCATCAGGTAGAAGGGCACGCCGAGCACGGTCTCGTCGGTGCACATGGCGACCGTCCGCGTCACGGGGACGTCGGTGCCCTGCAGGCCCGTCTGCACCCTGAACTCGCGTCCCATGTCGTTGGCGGTGGCCAGGAAGGCCCCGACGGGTGGTCGACGCAGCACCCAGTCGTTGGCCTCGTCGCGGACGCGGAAGGTGAGGTTCGACGATCCGCCCGACAGATGGGTGACGGTCACCGGCCCCCGGGCCCCCGGCACGTTGTCGGCGATCCACGCCGCCAGGGGCGCGACCGGGACGGCGGCGGCGACCGAGGCCGGGTCCACGTTCAGAGTTGGTCGATGTAAGTGTCGGTGCCGACGATGGTGCGGAGGAACGGCGCGCCGAGATGCACGTCGGCCAGTCCGGCGGCCGCCACCTCGTCGGTGTAGGCCCGCACCCGGTCGAGTTCGTCATCGACATCGCCGCGAACGAACAACAACTGCACCAGACGCTCCGGTCCACCGGCCGGTGTGCCGAGGTCCATGGGCTGATCGGCGGCCGGGGTGGCCACCGGCGTCCACGACGAGGTGATCTCGATGCGGGTGCCGTCCATCAGTCGATCGTAGGCCCCCGAGGTGCCCAGGGCGTCGTGCACGCTGCGGGCCGTGTGCCCGTCACGAGCATCGAAGAACAACGTGAAGATTCCGTCGTAGGCGCTGTCCAGAGCCACGTCGATGGGCACACCGTCGGCATCGCGATTGGCGGCGCCGATGAAGTCGAACAGGTTGGTGTGGGCGTGACGTCGCTCGGGGAATCCGCGGTTGTTCGTGTAGAGCCACACGACGCGCTCGGTGCTCCAGTCGTTCCACGCCTCGTGACCACCGGCCTCGATCCAGTAGATGGCGACGTAGGAACCGGCGTCGGTTGGGTTGGCGACGGCAGTGTCACCCGCCGGCCAACGCTGGTCCTTGAGCGGTCGAGTCGCCACCCAGCGTGAGCCGGACATCTGGTGGGGCGCCACCATGCAGCCGGCGTAGTAGTGGTCACGCTCGTACCACCGGTTGTAGGCGACTTCGAATCCCGGGTTGGGATCGACCATGGTGAGCAGCATCGATCCGACCTTCATGGGGTAGTCGTCGATGCCGCCGATGTCGAGTGGGTAGGCCATGTCCCGACCCTACCTTTCGCTACTCGGCCCGTCCCACGACCGAGACCCGGTACATCAGCCGCCGGCCGGTGAAGTCGTTGAGCACCCGGTGCATCGTCGAACGGTTGTCCCACATCAGCAGATCGCCGGCCCGCCACTGGTGTCGCCAGGTGAACTGCTCCTTGAGCATGTGGGCGTGGAGGAAGGCCAGCACGGCATCGGCCTCGTCAGGGGGCAGACCCACGATGTGGCGGGTGTAGGTGGGATCGACGAACAACCCCTTCTCGCCGGTCTCCGGGTGGGTGCGCACCACCGGGTGCTCGAAGCGCCGACCCTCGGCCAGCGCGGCGCCGTATGCCTGCGGGGTGGTGCCCCCGAAGCGCAACCGCAACTCGGTGGTGCGGCTCAGGTCGTGCACGGCGGTGAGACCCTCGAGGTAGGTCTTCATGCGGGGCGACAGCGCGTCGTAGGCGGCCGTGGTGCTGGCGAAGAGCGTGTCACCGCCGAAGGGGGGCATGACCTTGGCCCACGTCAGCGTGCCCAGCGGGGGATGGGGGAGGAACGATTCGTCGGTGTGCCAGGTGGAGGCCACCGTGCCCTCCTCCGAGTCGAGCACGCTCACCTGCTCGTAACCGGGTCCGAGGTTGGGGAAGAAGGCGTGCACCTCGATCTCGCCCAGTCGCCGACCGAGCGCCATGTGGGTGTCCGGGGTCAACTCGGGGGCCCGCACCAGCAACACCTTGTGGCGCACCAGCCCGCGGTAGAGCTCGTCGACGGTCGCCTCGTCCAGTGTCGTCGTCAGGTCGAGGTCGGTCACCTCGGCGCCGAGCGCGGTGGTCAGGCGGCGGAATTCCATGGGCGAATGTTATGTTCGGATGGCATCCGACATGGGAGGACTCGGGGGAACCATGGCACCGTTGGTCGACTACTCGAACAAGCGCGTCGTGCTCACGGGGGGAGCAACGGGCATCGGCGAGGCACTGGCCGTGCAGTTGCGCGACCTCGATGTCGGCCACCTCACGATCCTCGACATCGCGCCGGCCGCCAACGCCGATCTCTACATCCCCGTCGACCTGTCGGACCGGCACTCGATCGACGAGGCCATGCGCAACATTCCCGGACCGATCGACACCGTGTTCTCCAATGCCGGTGTGTCGGCCCTGCCCGGGGTGCGCACCTGCATGGCGGTGAACGTGGCGG
>VERC01000224.1 GCA_018882825.1 Acidimicrobiia bacterium
CCGCTGCAGCGGTCTCGCACACGACGCGCAACCTCTGACGCGCCTGTGGTCCCTGCACGGCGAGGATCGCTCGCTCGACGGTGACATCGGCGATGTCGACACCCAGCCCGTCGTGGGCGCGTGCGACCTCCTCGAGCGCCGAGGTCACCCGATCGGTGTTGGAGGCATTGGGCATGACGTCGAACGTCTCGTCATCGACCCACCAGATGATGATGTCGTCGAGCACCGACGCATCGACGGGGTCGAGCAGATGTGTGTACTGCGCTCGTCCCGTTTCGATCCGACCCAGATCGTTCGTGAACGCTCCCTGCAGGACCGCGAACGCATCCGGTCCGGTCACCCGCACGGTACCGAGGTGCGAGACGTCGAACACGACCGCGCCATGACGACACTCCCGGTGCTCATGGAGCGTCCCGTCCGGATACGACAGGGGCATCATCCATCCCCCGAACTCCACGATCCGCGCTCCCGCGGCGACATGCGCGGCATCGAGCGGCGAGCGGCGATCGGTCACCGTCCGAACCTACCGTGACCGGTGACAGGGCCGCGCCGGCATCTCGGGCCGGAACGGAATGTGCCCGCCCGTGGTCAGATGGCCTCGGCGATCCGAGCGGTGTCGGGTTCGTTGACCGGATGGAGCTCGCGGATACGGGCGTCCATCTCGTCGCGCACACCCTCGAGGGGAAGGATGTTGAGCACACCCTGGCCCCGCCGCACGAGGTCGACCAGTTCCCCGTCGCTGCGCACCACCACCGAGTTCGCGCCCTGGATCACCAGGCTCGCCGAGGTGATCTCCCGACCGAGCACGTCACGCAGGTAGGTGAACGCCTCACGGACGTTCTCCAGACGGATGCCGGCGTCGAGCAACGACTTGATCACGCGCAGTTCGAGCAGATCGGTGTAGCTGTACCGACGGCGGCTGCCCGAGCCGCTGGCGTCGGCCAGCGACGGACGTACGAGGTCGGTACGCGCCCAGTAATCGAGCTGGCGGTAGCTGATCCCGGCGATCTCGGCGGCTCGGGCACCGCTGAAACCCTGTTCGGGCGACGAGCCGCCACCGCGACCCGACCCGGCCGGGCGATCGACGCCGAGTCCCGTGTCGGTCACCTTCGTCTGCTGTGTCCTGCCCATGTCTGCTCCGTTCACCCACCGTCGGAATGACAACGGTGAAACTCCACGCATGTAGGGAGCGGAACGGTACCGGCGCGGGCGCGCGCCGTCAACGGTCGGAGCCGAAGTCCTCCGGGGTCACGGCGTCGAGGAACTCCCGGAACTGCTCGACGACCTCGCCCTCGTCGAGATCGGCCTCCTCGGGCTCCTCCACCTCGATCCCGGCTTCGACCAGGACCTCCTCGTCAGCGGACAGGGTCGCACCCACACGCACGGCCACGGCGATGGCATCGGAGGGACGGGCCGAGATCCGCAGCGTCTCGCCCTGGCGTTCGAGCACCAGATCGGCGAAGAACGTCCCGGCGTCCACGTGGGTGATCCGGACTTCCGAAAGCGTCGCCCCCAGATCGGCCACCACGGTGGCCATCAGGTCGTGGGTCATCGGTCGGGGGAACTCGATGCCCTCCAACGCCCAGCCGATCGACTCGGCCTCCCGCGCCCCGATGGTGATGGCGAGGACGCGGCGGCCACCCACCTCACGGAGCCACAGGACCGGACCGCCCAGAGGGAGATCGTCCCGCAGTGCGAGCAACTCGACGGCGACCACGGAGCGAGCCTACCGGTCGACCGACCGGATCAGGCCGTGCCCAGATACCCCCGGAGGGCGCTGCGGACCATGACCGCTCGCAGGTCGTCGGCCAGCTCGGCCAATTCCTCCAGCATCTCGACGGCCTCGTCGCGGGCTGCGGCCCGTCGCTGTTTCAGCAGCGGCATGATCAACTGTTCGAACAGTCCGGCCTCTCGTTCGGCCGAGACCTTGTACATCCGCAGATGTCGTGGCTCGATGCCATAGCGGCCGAACCCGGCCGCCAGGCGGGCCACCACCAGGTCGTCCTCGTCGAAACAGGGAACGTCTCCGAGCAGCACCGACGCCAGCAGTCCGTACTTCTCCAACTCGTCGACCGCCTCGACGTCGAGCCCACTCAACTGCGCGAGTTCGGCCCGGGTGAGTGCGGTCCGGTCATCCATCGCTGCGGCGGGAGCTCGCCGTGGCGCCGCTCCTCCCTGACGCGTCGGATGTCCCTTCTTCGGTCCGGGAGGAGGACCCTCCATCAGATCGTTCGTCGCTGCCGCCCGACCGGCGCCGCCCGTCGTGGTCGGGGGCGGCGGCTCGGTCGGCTCCGGGTCGCTGAAGGGAAGGACACCGTCGGCCGGACCGCTGATGAGGTTCCCGGAGTCGATCCGCTCCTTGATCACCCGGAGCGGGAGGAAGTGATCCCGCTGCTGGGTCAGTATCCAGCGGAGTTGATCGATGTCGGACTGACGGAACTTCCGGTAGCCGGACGGCGTCCGCTCGGGAACGAGCAACCCCTGACTCTCCAGGAAACGGATCTTGGAGATGGTGACATCGGGGAACTCGCTCTGGAGGAGTGTGAGCACCTCGCCGATGGAGAGGTGGGACTCGCCCATCACTCGGCACCGACGAGGAACACGAGTTTGAACTTCCCGACCTGGAGTTCGTCACCGTTGGCGAGGATGGCGGTGTCGACGCGCCGACCGTTGAGATAGGTGCCGTTCAACGACCCCGTGTCGCAGGCGAGCCATGTGCCGTCGGCCACCCGCCGCAACTCGGCGTGCCGTCGCGACACCGTGATGTCGTCGAGGAAGATGTCGGAATCAGGATGGCGCCCGGCGGTGATCACGTCGCGATCGAGGGCGAAACGCGAGCCGGCCTTGGGCCCGCGCCGCACGACGAGCACAGGCGTGTCGATCGAGAGGTTCTCGGCGACGACCACGACCTCGTCGACACCCGGATCGACCGGATCGACCGGATCCACCGGTTCGATCGGGTGGAACGTGATCGTCGTGTGGTCGGGAGCGAGGGATTCGAGGACCGCGCCGCACGAGGAGCAGAAGTTCGCCCCGAGCTGATTGCGATGCCCACAGTTGTTGCAGAACCCCTCTCCCGCCATCAGGTGCCCTCGATCAACCGCCGGTAGGAGTCGACGTCGAGGAGTTCGGCGATTGCGGAGGGATCGTCGGGCTCGAGGATGCAGATCCAACCGGCGCCATAGGGATCGTCGTTGAGGGCCTCGGGTGTGTCGCCGAGCGCCGAGTTGACCTCCACGATCGTCCCTGCCACCGGTGCGTAGATGTCGGAGACGCTCTTGGTCGACTCGACCTCGCTCACTTTGGCGTTCGCCTGCACGGCAGTGCCGACCGCGGGGATCTCCACGTACACCACGTCGCCGAGTGCGTCCTGGGCGTAATCGGTGATCCCCAACCGCAATCGTCCGCCCTCGATCCGCACCCACTCGTGATCGGACGAATAGCGCAGATCATCGGGCAGTTGCATGGCCTGCACGCTATCGGAAACCCTCGATCTGGACCTGTGGTCGAGGTCGAGGGCACGGACCTGTCGGATTCAGGCCACTGCGCTCCGGCCCTCCCGGAGGGCCCGGGCGGCCAGGGGCACGTAGAGCACCGCCGCCCAGTACGACAGGACCAGCCCGGGGATGGCGAAGCCCCACGCCAGCACGCCGAAGAGGCCGTCCAGACGCCACGACGACCCTGACCACAGGAAGGCCGGGAAGGCGAACATGAGGGCGAACGTCCCGGCTTTGCCGTACCAGGTGACGTCGATCCGACGAGCGCCGAACGCCGCCAGCAGGAGTGTGGCCAGCGAGATGACCAGTTCCCGGGCCAGGACCGCGACGCAGAACCAGAGTGGCGCGGCATCGTCGATGACGATGGCGACGATCGTCACCAGGAACAACAGACGGTCGGCGACCGGGTCGAGGATCTTCCCCGCGGTCGACACCTGGTTCCATCGCCGGGCGATCCAGCCGTCGACCCAGTCGGTGGCTCCGAGGACTCCGAGCAGCAGTCCCGCCCCCCACCGGTTCCCGACGCCCAGCAACAACCACACGAACAGGGGAAGGCAGGCGAGTCGGATCACCGTGACGAGGTTGGGGACGGTGAGGATCCTGTCCTCGGCGGACCCTGTCGGCGGACCCTCCTCACCCGGCTCGACGCTGTCGCTCGTGTCCACCCGCGCAC
>VERC01000225.1 GCA_018882825.1 Acidimicrobiia bacterium
GGCGTAGGTGACGCCCCGCACGCCGTCGGTGCACAACTCGGTGATGGTGCGCGTCCACGGAGCCGGCACGAGGATGCGATCGAGACCGCCACTGCGATAGTCAGCGGCCTCGTTCCACCACTTCTCCAACTTGGCGTCCTGCAGGTTGGGTCGGCCGAGCTCGTGGCCGAGACCGAGCGCGAGTCCGTCGAACCCGTCCTCTTCCCACATGTTCACCACCCGCGGCCACCGTCCGGTGGTACCGACAGCGCCCCAGACTCCGAAGCACAACTGATTGCGTTCCTCCTGCGCGATCGGGCTCCAGTTCGCCGTCATGTGGTGCATGTAGCGGGCTCTCGCCGTCCCGATGATGTCGATGAACTCGTGGGTGTAGATCTTCCCGTTCACCTGCACCCTCTCGTCGCTCATCCGGCTCGAGGCGATCGACTTCGAACCAGCGTTCAGTTCGTTGAACGGCGACTACCCTAGCGGTATGGAGGAAGCCGGCACGGGGGTGACGGGCCTGCGGCGGTCGTTCGTCGACGGTGTGCTGCACCTGACGATCGATCGAGCGGACGTGCGCAACGCGTTGGATGACGACGTCGTCGCCGGACTGATCGCGGCGGTCGCCGAGGCCGGCGTGGACGAGTCGGTGCGGGTGATCCTGCTCGACGGCGCGGGCGACGACTTCTGTTCGGGATTCGATCTCGTGGCGCGCAACGCGCCGACCGACCAGCGACCGCGCGTCGGTTCGATCCAGCGTCGTATGCCGTTGCAGGCCAATCGACTGGTGCAGGTGATGTGCGCGACGCAGGTTCCCATCGTGTGCGCCGTTCGCGGCTGGGCGGCGGGGATCGGTCTCGGGATGGCCCTGGCCTCCGACTTCACCATCTGCGCCGGCGATGCCCGCTTCTGGGCGCCGTTCACGGGTCGCGGCTTCACCCCCGACAGCGGCTGCACGTGGTTGCTCCCGCGCCGCATCGGTGAGGTCCGGGCTCGGCGCATGCTCGTGCTCGGAGAGGTGGTCGACGGAGCCACGGCCGTCGAATGGGGACTGGTCCATGCCAGCACCGGGTCGGACGCACTCGAGGCCGAGGTCGCCGATCTGGTCGAACGGCTGGCGGCCGGACCGACCGTGGCCCTGGGGCTGACCAAGTCGTTGCTCCACCACGGTCGAGGGCTCTCGCTCGACGACGCACTGCGCGAGGAGTCGCTGGCCATGGAACTCTCGTCACGTTCGGGCGACTTCAAGGAGGGGTTCGCCGCCTTCCGGGAGAAGCGCCCGCCGCGGTTCGAGGGACGGTGAGGCGATGACCGTCGTGCCCGGTGTGGATCGTGCCGAGTTGGCGATGTCACCGGGGGCCGACGTGCGCGACGCGGTGGTGGCGGTGCGCACCTGGCTCGACGCCCACCTGCCGCCGCACTGGCGGGATGCCGCGCTCCGGGGTGGCCGTGAGGAACTACGACGGGTGCGTCCGTTCGGTGACTACGAGGAGTGGTACCCCACCTTCGCCCGATCGGGCCTCGCCGTGGCCACGTGGCCCGTGGCCTACGGCGGACTCGACCTCGAACCGGTCGTGGCCCGCGCCGTGGAGGCCGAACTGGCCCCGTTCAACCTCGGCCGACTGAATCCGCTCGGCCTCAACCTCGCCGCTCCGGCGTTGTTCGCCCACGGGACCGAGGAGCAACGTCTGCGGTTCCTCCCGCCGATGGTGCGCAACGAGGAGAAGTGGTGCCAGCTGTTCAGCGAACCCGGCGCCGGTTCCGATCTGGCCTCGTTGGCCATGCGGGCCGAACGCGACGGGGACGACTGGCGTCTGACCGGTCAGAAGGTGTGGAGCACGTGGGCGCACATGGCCGACTTCGGCGTGACGCTGGCCCGCACCGATCCCGATGCTCCCAAGCGGGCGGGCATCACCTACTTCCTCGTGGATCTCCATGCGCCCGGCGTCGACGTCCGACCACTGCGCCACCTCACCGGCGAGATCGACTTCAACGAGACGTTCATGGATGGCGTGCTCGTGTCGGACTTCCATCGCGTCGGCGGTATCGGCGATGGATGGGCGGTGGCCAACGCCACACTCTCGGGCGAACGGCAGATGGTGGCCGGTGCCGGATCGGGTGGTGTGGATCGCATCGGTGGAGCCGCCGCCGAGGCGCTCGTCGCGCTGGCCCGGGCCAACGACGTCGACGGTCGCGGGTCGGGGTGGTCCGACCCGCAGGTTCGTCAGGCCGTCATGCGTCTGTGGTCCGAGGAGCGTATCCGGGCGTGGACGAACCAACGGGTACGCGCCGGTCTGAAGGCCGGTCGACCACCGGGCCCGGCCAGTTCGATCGGCAAGGTCCACCAGGGGTCGTTGAACCAACGCATCCAGGCCATGGCCGTCGACCTGCTCGGCGCCCGGGCCGTGGCCTGGGACGGGCACAGCGGTGGCCCCGAGGCCTATGCCGCAGGCCTTCCCGCGCCGGTGAAGGGGATGCTGCGCAGCCGGGCCAACACGATCGAGGGCGGCACCACCGAGGTGAACAAGAACATCCTCGGTGAACGAGTGCTCGGCCTGCCCCGGGAGCGGGATCCGTGGGCCGGTGCCCCGTGGCGCGACATCCCGCGGAGCTGACGCGACGATGACGACCGACGGTCTCCTCATCGAACGACACGGTCCGGTCGGATGGTTGATCTTCGACCGTCCCTCGGCGGCCAATG
Organism: Acidimicrobiia bacterium; assembly: GCA_018882825.1. Classification (GTDB taxonomy): domain Bacteria; phylum Actinomycetota; class Acidimicrobiia; order Acidimicrobiales; family Acidimicrobilacustridaceae; genus Acidimicrobilacustris. Next base: position 2,684 of record VERC01000225.1, read on the forward strand.
CCGCCGATGCCGCCATGCTCGGTGCATTGGAGCGAGCGTGGGCCGAGCTCGATGCCGACCCGGAGGTGCGGGTCATCGTGAACACCGGCAGTGGTCGCACCTTCCAGACCGGACTCGACGTGGTGCAGTTGGCCTCCGATCGTGAGGCACTGCGTGAGCAGTCGCGACGCACACGCGATGCCGAACTGCGACTCACCGCCTGGCACTGCGGTGTGGCCACACCGGTCATCGCCGCAGTGAACGGTCTGTGCGCAGGGGGAGGTCTGCACTTCGTGGCCGATGCCGACATCGTGATCGCCGCCAGCGACGCGCAGTTCCTCGACCCGCACGTGTCGGTCGGACAGGTCACGGCCTACGAGGCCATCGCGCTGGCGCGCAAGATGCCGTTCGAGGCGGTCATGCGCATGGCGTTGCTGGGTCGTCACGAGCGGATGTCGGCGGCGCGGGCGCGCGAGTTGGGGATGGTGTCGGAGGTGGTGGATCCGCCCGAGCGCCTGCGCGAGGTGGCCCAGGAATTGGGCGAGCGGATCGCCCGGAACTCGCCGGCGGCCATGGCCGCGTCGAAGCGGGCGTTGTGGCGGGCGTTGGAGTCGGGACTGACCGATGCCTGTCGGGCCGGGGCGGTCGATCTGGTGTCGATGTGGGGTCATCCCGATCAGGAGGAGGGGCCCCGGGCCTTCGCCGAGAAGCGAGAGCCCCGCTGGACCGTGGGAGGCACGGAGACATGAGCACGCGGTACTCCACCCTCGTCGTCGAACGTCAGGGTCCGGTCGGTTGGCTGATCAACGATCGCCCCGAGCAACTGAACGCCATGAACAACGAGATGCGCGACGAGTTCGCCGATGCCTGGCTGGAACTCGAGGGCGACCCGCAGGTGCGGGTGATCGTGCACACCGGGAACGGTCGTGCCTTCCAGACCGGTGTGGACGTGACCGAGATCGCCTCCGATGGTGTCGGCATGGAGCGCTACCGCCAGTCGCTGGAGGACTTCGACCTGCACTTCACCGCGTGGCATCAGGAGGTCACCAAGCCGGTCATCACCGCCGTGAACGGTCTGTGCGCGGGCGGAGGCTTCCACTGGGTGGCCGATGCCGACATCGTGATCGCCGCCAGCGACGCGCAGTTCTTCGACCCGCACGTGTCGGTCGGACAGGTGGTGGCGCTGGAGGCCATCGGTCTGTTGCGCAAGATGCCGTTCGAGGCGGTCATGCGCATGGCGTTGCTGGGTCGTCACGAGCGGATGTCGGCGGCGCGGGCGCGCGAGTTGGGGATGGTGTCGGAGGTGGTGGATCCGCCCGAGCGGCTGCGCGAGGTGGCCCAGGAATTGGGCGAGCGGATCGCCCGGAACTCGCCGGCGGCCATGGCTGCGTCGAAGCGGGCGTTGTGGCGGGCGTTGGAGTTGGGACTGACCGATGCATGTCGGGCCGGGGCGGTCGATCTGGTGTCGATGTGGGGTCATCCCGATCAGGAGGAGGGGCCCC
>VERC01000013.1 GCA_018882825.1 Acidimicrobiia bacterium
CGTGGGTTCGACCCCCACCGGAGGCACCGAGGGGACCCGCGTCGGGTCGAGGACCCGCCGCGGGTGCGAACTCCCGGGTCCCCGGCGGTCAGTTCGACCGAGCGGCGGCCAGGAGCTTGTTCCACTCGTCCTGGCCGATCTCGCCACTGGTCCGGTAGACGACCTGGCCCTTGCCGTTGGTGACGACGAAGAAGGGGAACCCACTCACGCCGAGCGCATCGTTCACCTGCGAGGCCTTGTCGTCCACGATGGTGGGCACGCTCCACTTCTCGCGCCGCAACCAGTCGGCGGCCGGGAAGTTGCCCCGGGCGGGATCGTTGGCCGTGGCCACGGTGACCAGTTCGACGTCGGCCGGCATGCCCGACTCGTTCAACCACTTCTGGATGCGCGGCACCTCGGCCTGGCAGTGCGGACACCAGTGGGCGACGACCATGATGATCTTCGGCTTGCCGTCGGTGGGCAGGATGTCGAGCTGCTTGCCATCGAACTGCACGCCGCTGATCTGCGGGATGACGGTTCCGAGCGCGGCGTCGGTCGCATCCTTCGAGTACGCCGGGAGCGGGTTGCCGTTCACCTTGATGGTGCCGTAGTCGAGACGACCATTGGGCACGACAGTGCCTCCGCTGGGCGATGAGCCGCCGCCGGCACTCGAACTTCCACCACGGCTGACGGCGATCACCACGACGCCGATCACGACGACGGCGATGACGGCGGCGATCCAGATCCACGTCGTCGACTTGCCCTTGCCGGCGTTCGAGGCGGCCCGCACGCGCTGGGACGCCGAGTTCTTGCCCTTCACACGATTGCTCACGACTGGATCTCCACTTCCTCGACGAGTTCCTCGGAATCGTCGTATCGACTGATGGACAACAGGGCGATGATGACAGCAGCGGCCGAGAGGGCCATGAACGGCAACGTGACGAATCCGAACTCGTCGACGTACTTGAGGGTGCACGGCGTGTCGGTGGTGCAGAACGACGTCCCGCTGGGCGGCGGGAACCACTGGATCCAGGAGTGGTACACGGAGATGACCACCCCGATGCACAGCACGGGGATGGCGTAGACACGGATCGACGAGTCCCGTCGCCATGCGGCGATGGCGAGGATCACCGCGAACGGGTAGAGCACGATGCGCTGGTACCAGCACAACTCGCAGGGCACGTACCCCTGCACCTTGGAGTAGTAGAGCGAACCGGCCATGGTGACGGCGGCGACGAGCCACGCCAGCGGGAGCGCCACGCGGCCGAGACCGTCGCGGAACTCGGCCATCGCCTCCGGCCCGCGCACGCGGCGCACGACGGCCGTCACCACGACCACGGCCACCGCGGCCCAGCACAACAGGGCGAAGGAGGCGAACAGGAAGGAGAAGGACTGGACCGTCATGTCCCGATCATCCTCGCAGGTGAACGGGCCCGATCCAATGCGGCCCCGGGTGGGGCCGACGAGCCGCTAGGGCTGCGGGACCCGCACCACGTCGATGGCCCGGGCGAAGGGATCGAACCGGCGCAGGGCCCCGGCCACCCGCACCGCCGCCACCTCGAGCACCGACCGATCGACCACCTCGGAGGGTCGGAGCTCGACCCGGAGGTCGGCCCCATCACGACGGACCACGGCGACGGCCGCGGCCGGTTCGAGACCATGGCCCTCCAGCACGCCGGCGAAGGCGCCCTCGGCCACCTCGGTGTGTCGGGGGGACGGACTCGACCCGATCGCATCGACGACATCGGTGACGGCCGTCGGATCGGGCACGACGGCACTGGCCCATTCGTCGAGCCGAGTGCGATCAGGGGGGCCGGCGACCACCAGCGGGATGTGACGACGCAACGCGCACCGGGCGCCGTCCTCGACCGCGTCGTGCACGGGGCTCCCTCCGGTCGAGTGCACCATCACCGCCACCCCGACGTCGCCGTCATCGAGGGGACAGTGCCGGTCGGTCATGCCCCGGCACGGGAACGCGGGCTCGTCGGCACCGTGACACCGGACGATCTGATGACCGGCCCCGACGAGGCCGAGGGCCACATCGCAGGACTCACCGATCCGCTCCTCCAGCACGAGGACCTTCATGACGTCATCACCTGCATGGCACGACCTCCCTGACCGAAGATGTCCCGGCACCATGACCTGAGCCATCCGTCACGCGACAGGGTTGGAGGTCATCGGTCGTCGGGACCTTCGTCCCTCGCGTTCCCGACCGACTCCCCTTCCGATCCCTCCTCGGCGCGGTCCACGGTGGAGGCACCCGTCGCGTCCCCCGACGCGCCGGCTCGTCCACATCGAGGAGAGAGATGGCATCGGAACGGACCGCAACCGAGGATCGGACCCTGCTCAACGTCTTCGGCACGCTCGTGGCCGTGACGGCCTTCCTGCTGGCGGCGATCGGGGTGGTCGTCTTCGTCAACAAGGACGCCACCACCTCGTCGGCCACCGCCGCGCCGGTGGCGGTGACGTTGTCGGAGTACAAGATCGGTCCGTCGGCGATCACGGCCCCGGTGGGTGGGAAGCTCGAGGTCACCAACAACGGCACCATGCCGCACAACCTCGCGGTGACCAACGGGCCGAAGACACCGGACATCGCTCCCGGCAAGAGCGCCGTCCTCGACCTGTCGAGTCTCCCGGCGGGGACCTACGAGGTGACGTGCACGATTCCGGGCCACGCGGCGGCGGGGATGAAGGGCACGCTGACGATCTCGAACTCGGCCAGCGCCAGCGGCTCGGCCGCCGGTGGCGACACCGGTCACGCGGCCGGCGGCACCCCCGACTACAAGGCGATGGACGCGGCGATGGTGGCCGGCGCCGATGCCTATCTGGCCGCATTCAAGGAGTTCGGCACCGGCATCCCCACCAAGGGACGGGGCAACCAACTGCTGGAGCCGGTCGCCGGTCCCGACGGTGTCAAGCAGATCGACCTGACCGCCTCGATCATCGACTGGGAGGTCGAACCCGGCAAGGTGGTGAAGGCATGGGCGTACAACGGTCAGGTGCCCGGGCCGAGCATCAAGGTGCAACCGAACGACCGGATCCGCGTCACGCTCAAGAACGACACGCCCATGGGTCAGGACATCCACTGGCACGGCATCTCGACCCCGTTCGGCCAGGACGGCGTGGCTCCCATCAGTCAGCCGTTGGTGCAGCCCGGTGAGACCTACACCTACGAGTTCACGGCACCGTCTCGGCCCGAGATGGGGATGTACCACCCACACAACGGTGGCGAGATCTCCGTGGTGAACGGGATGTACGGGCAGTTCCAGGTGGGCGAAGTACCGCTGCCCACCGGTCGCACGATCTCCGGCATCCGCCAACCCGACAACTACAACGTCACGCAGCAGATGCCCATGGTGCTCAACGACGCCGGGAATCTGGGACTGACGCTCAACGGCAAGTCGTTCCCGGCGACCGATCCGATCGTGGCCAAGGTCGGTGAGACGCTGCAGGTCACCTACCACAACGAGGGCCTCCAGTGTCACCCCATGCACCTCCATCGGGTGAAGCAATTGGTGGTGCAGAAGGACGACTGGGCCCTCGACTCGCCGTACTACGTCGACACCCTCACCATCTGCCCGGGTGAGCGCTACGTGGTGCTCATCTCCCCCGCGGCCGACGAGGTCGGCATCTGGGCCTGGCACTGCCACATCCTCACCCACGCCGAGACCGACAAGGGACTGGCCTACATGGTGACGGCGATGGTGGTGCCACCGGTGCCGGAGCGGGGTCGCAGCGCGACCTGACCCACGAGGGCGAGGGCGGCGGGGCCGGTCGCGAGGGACGACGGCCATAGGCTTCAACCATGGTCGTCGTCCCTCGTTCGGTCATCGCTGCGGTCGACTTCTCCGACGTCGGTGACGCGGTCGTGCATGAGGGGGAGTTGCTGGCCGGGGCCACCGGCACTCGCCTGCATCTGGTGCACGTGGCCGCCGGCGAGCCCGTGCTGGCCGGCTACGACAAGGACGACCTGAGTCCGTTCACCCGCTCGGCGCGGGCCGGCGAACTGACCGAGGAGCACGGACGGCTGCGACTGCGGGCCGAGGCATCGGCGGCCGACACGGGGCTCGACGTGCACCCGCTCGTGCTCGTGGGGCCGGCGGCCGACACGTTGCTCGACGCCGTCGACGAACTCCGGGCCTCGCACATCGTGCTCGGCACCCACGGACACGGTGGTCTGCACCACCTCGTGTTCGGATCGGTGGCCCAGGAGATCGTGCGTCGCAGCCCGGTCCCCACCGTCCTCGTACCCGTCACCGGCCGCTGAGGGCGCCGGACAGGCAAAGGAGCAGCAATGGAGAAGATCGTCGTCGGTGTCGATGGATCGGCGGGCTCGCGGGCCGCGCTGCGATGGGCGTGGGACGAGGCCAAGGTGCACGGCGCTGCGCTGGAGATCGTCACCGCGTGGCAGTACCCGATCACCACCGCGCTGCCCGCCTTCGGGTCGATGCCCACCCCCGACGACCTCCAGGGTGAGGCACGTACGGAGATGCTGGCGGTCGTCGCCGACGAGGGGATCACCGCCGATGGCGGGGTCGACGTGACCACGCTCGTCGCCGAGGGCACGGCGACGCAGGTGCTGCTCGACGCCGCCGCCGGGGCCGACCTGCTGGTCGTCGGCTCGCGCGGACACGGCGGGTTCACGGGACTGCTCGTCGGATCGGTCAGTCAGCAGTGCGTGAGCCACTGCTCGGTTCCCGTCGTCGTGGTCCATCCGCGCTGACGGTGATCGACCAGGCGCGGGGACTCACATCGGCCGAGGTGGCCGAGCGACGGGCCGACGGGCGCACCAACGACGTCCCCGATCCGACGAGCCGCACGTTCGCTCAGATCCTGCGCGCCAACATCGTCACCCCGTTCAACCTGCTGCTCGGCGCGCTGCTGCTGGTGATCCTCGTCATCCGTGAGTACCGCGACGCCCTGTTCGGTCTGGTGCTGGTGGCCAACGCACTCATCGGCATCGTGCAGGAGATGCGCTCGAAGCGCTCGCTCGACCGACTGGCCGTCCTGAACGCACCACGCGCCCGCGTGCGGCGCGACGGGATCGAGACCGAGATCATGTCGTCCGACATCGTCCTCGACGACATCATCGTGCTCACCCTCGGCGACCAGATCGCCGTCGACGGTGAGGTGCTCGAAGGCACCAATCTCGAGATCGACGAGTCGCTCCTCACCGGTGAGGCCGATCCGGTGGACAAGGCGGCGGGGCACTCGGTGATGTCGGGCAGCTTCGTGGTGGCCGGCACCGGAGTGATCAGGGCGACCGCCGTCGGCGCCGACGCCTACGCGTTCCGACTGTCGAGTGAGGCCCGTCGTTTCTCGCTGGTCAGGAGCGAACTGCGCACCGGGATCAATCGCATCATCAAGATCGTCGGATGGATGATGCCGCCCATCGCCGTGCTGCTCGTCACAGCGCAGCTCTCCACCCACGAGGGCGTGGTGGAGGCGGCGCAGAGTTCGGTGGCCGGACTGGTGGCCATGGTTCCCGAAGGACTGGTGCTGCTCACGTCGATCGCCTTCGCCGTGGGTGCCACCCGACTGGCCCAGCGCAAGGTGCTGACCCAGGAACTGGCCGCCATCGAGGGTCTGGCCCGGGTCGACACCGTGTGTCTCGACAAGACGGGCACCCTGACCGAGGGTTCGTTGACGCTGTCCACACTCGAGCACCTCGGCAGCGACCACACCGACGCCGCAGCCGTGCTGGCCGCCATGGGATCGGCCGACGACCACCCCAACCCGTCGTTGGCCGCCATCATCGCCGCCCATCCGCAATCACCCGGATGGACCCTGACGGACTCGGTCGCGTTCTCCTCGGCCCGCAAGTGGAGCGCGGCCGCCTTCGTCGACCACGGCGCCTGGTACCTCGGGGCGCCCGACATCCTGCTGGACGCCGTCGCTCCGGGCGAGGCCCGTGACGAAGCGCGCGATCGGGTGGAGCACTGGTCGTCGCGGGGCCAGAGGGTGCTGCTGCTGGCGTCGTCGCCCGCCGGTCTGTCCGGCGAGACACTCGTCGCCGGGATCGTGCCCGCGGCGCTGGTGGTGTTGGACGAACGGATCCGGGCCGCTGCGCCCGACACCATCGCCTACTTCGGCCGTCAGGACGTCACCGTGAAGATCATCTCCGGTGACAGTCCGATCACCGTGGGGGCCGTGGCCCGTCGCGTCGGTGTGCCCGGCGCCGACGATCCGTTCGACGCCCGAGAGCTCCCCGAGGACGGGGATGCGCTGGCCGAGGTGCTGGAGCGCCATTCGGTGTTCGGTCGCGTCACGCCGCACCAGAAGCGGTCGATGGTGCACGCGCTGCAGTCACGCGGTCACACCGTGGCCATGACCGGAGACGGCGTGAACGACACCCTCGCCCTCAAGGACGCCGATGTCGGCGTGGCCATGGGTTCGGGATCGGCCGCGGCGCGGGCCGTGGCCCGCTTCGTACTGCTCGACAACGACTTCTCACTCTTCCCGTCGGTGGTCAACGAGGGTCGTCGCGTCATCGCCAACGTCGAGCGGGTGGCGAACCTGTTCCTGACCAAGACGTTCTACGCGGTGGCATTGGCCGTCATCATCGGCCTCGGACGGATGCCCTTCCCGTTCCTGCCCCGTCACTTCACGTTGTTGTCGTCGCTGACGATCGGCATCCCCGGGTTCTTCCTCGCGCTCTCGAAGAACAACCGGCGAGCGGTGACCGGCTTCCTGCGCCGAGTGCTGCGCTTCGCCATTCCTGCTGGCGCACTGGCCGCCATCGCCACCTCGATCTCCTACGTGGTGGCCCGGGCCGACATCGGCACCGGTGACGCGGAGCTGGCCGAGACGCGCACCGTCGCCGTCATCACCCTGTTCACCATCGCCATCTGGGTGCTGACGATCCTGTGTCGACCGTTCGTGGCCTGGAAGGTGGTGCTGGTGGCCTCGATGGTGGCGCTGTTCGTGGGCGCACTGGTCGTGCCCTTCCCCCGCGACTACTTCGACCTCGTACCACCGCAGGCCAACGACGTGGCTGCGGCGGTCGGGTTCGGCGCGGTCGCCGCCATGATCCTCGAGGTGATGTGGCGACTGTCGGACTGGACGATCCCGGGAACGATCGACTCGGACGACTGAAGGGTCACGGGTCGTCAGTGGTCAGTCCGGCGATCGCCGCTGACGCTCCTCGAGACGGGCGGCGTACACCGCGGCCTCGGTCCGTCGCTGCATGCCCATCTTCGACAACAGGTTCGACACGTAGTTCTTCACGGTCTTCTCGGCCAGGTACATGCGCTCGGCGATCTCGCGGTTGGTCAGACCATCGGCCAGCAGATCGAGGATGCGACGCTCCTGATCGGTCAGTCCCTCGAGCCGCTCGTCGGCCACCGTTCCCGTGCGCAGGCGCTCGAGCACACGGGCCGTCACGCCGGGATCGAGCAGCGACTGCCCGGCCGCCACCTTCCTCACCGCGTCGACGAGCTCGGTGCCCCTGATCTGCTTGAGGACGTACCCCGAGGCACCGGCCATGATGGCGTCGAACAACGCCTCGTCATCGGCGAACGACGTCAACATGAGACAGTGCACCGCGGGCATGCGGCTGCGGATCTCCCGGCAGACCTCGACACCGCTGCCGTCCGGCAACCGGACATCGAGGACGGCGACGTCGGGCCGGGCCGCGGGCAGCCGGGCGAGTGCATCGGCAGCCGTTCCCGCCTCGGCGACGACCTCGATGTCGCCGGCCGATTCGAACAACTCGCGCAGCCCGCGTCGGACGATCTCATGGTCGTCGAGCAGGAACACCTTGATCGGCACGGGTCCAGTCTGCCCCGCCGACCGTCACCGGTACGCTCGACCGATGGCGGAGCACTCCCCAGACGACGGACACGTCCACGTCGCCACATCGGGCACCGACGCCATCGATGCCGTCGATCCGGCCGATCTGAGCCGCCTGCTGGACGCCATCGTGGACATCGGTCGTGGCTCCGATCTGCCGTCGGTGCTCCATCGGACCGTCGCCGCCGCCACTGAACTCGCCGGGGCCCGCTACGGCGCACTCGGCGTGCTCGACGAGACCGGCTCCCATCTCACGGACTTCGTGACCTGCGGTCTCGACGACGCCGAGATCGCCCGGATCGGCGATCGGCCGGCCGGGAAGGGACTGTTGGGGACCCTCATCATCGATCCCCGGCCTGTGCGGGTGCAGGACCTCTCCATCCATCCCGACCGGTACGGCTTCCCTCCCGGGCACCCACCGATGGGATCGTTCCTCGGAGTGCCCATCGACGCCCGCTCGCGCGTGTTCGGGAACCTCTACCTGTGCGACAAGCTCGACGGTGCGGGATTCACGGCCCGGGACGAGGCACTGGTGGTGGCGCTGGCCACTGCGGCGGGCGTGGTCATCGACAACGTCCGACTGAGCGAGAGGATCTCCGAGATGCGACTGGTCGCCGATCGCGAACGGATCGCGCGCGACCTGCACGACACCGTGATCCAACGACTCTTCGCCTCCGGCCTGCAATTGCAGGGTGTCGCGGCCCGCACGGGCGATCCCGAGACCTCCGAACGACTGGCGCAGGTCATCGACGACCTCGACGAGACCGTCCGACACATCCGGACCACCGTGTTCGAGCTGCAGCGTCCACGGCTTCCCGGACGCAGCACGCGCCAGGAGATCATCGACATGGTCGAGGAGCTCGTGTCGGTCGCCACAGTGCACGCCGAGTTCCGCTTCGACGGACCCATCGATCTCGGCGTGCCCGACGCACTGGCCGACCATCTCGAGGCGACGGTGCGCGAGGCGGTGACCAACACCGTTCGTCATGCACGGGCGACCCGTGTGGTGGTGGAGGTCACGGTCGACGACGACGTTCTCGTCCGCATCACCGACGACGGTCGGGGTCTCGGCGAGATCGACTCCTCGGGGCTCGGGCTTCGCAATCTGCACAGTCGCGCCGCCGAACTGGGAGGGACCTGCTCGGTGGGAACCTCACCCGATGGCGGGACGGTCGTCGAGTGGCGGGTCCCGCTCCCGGAAACGGACGCTCAGCGCCCGGTGTGACCGAATCCGCCGTCGCCGCGTTCGGTGGGGCCGAGGTGATCGAAGTCGTCGACCGGCACGAGCACGACATGCTCGACTCGTTGCACGACCAGTTGCGCAATGCGTTCGCCGCGTCGGACGGTGAACGGTTCGACCGGATCGGTGTTGACCAGCAGCACCATCAGCTCGCCGCGGTAGCCGCTGTCGATCAGCCCGGGGGTGTTGAGACACGTCACACCGTGCTGACGGGCGAGACCGCTGCGAGGCTGGACGAAGCCGGCGTGCCCGTCGGGCACGGCGATGGCGATCCCGGTGGGAACCAGCGCCCGTCCCCCCGAGGGCAGCAGCACCACGTCCTCGCGAGCCACGAGGTCGAGGCCGGCATCGCCCGGTCGCGCGTACTGCGGCAGCGGCAGATCGGGATCGAGTCGGATCACGGGCACCTCGAGCACAGCGGGATCGTAGGGCTGCGCCATCGGACTCGTAGGATCGCCGCATGCTCGCGTGGATCGATCTGGAGATGACCGGGCTCGACCCGACACGGCACGCCATCGTCGAGATCGCCAGCCTGGTGACCGATGACGACCTCGCCATCATCGCCGAGGGTCCCGAACTGGTCATCCACCAGCCGCCCGAGGTGCTGGCCGGCATGGACCCGTTCGTGGTGTCGATGCACACTCGCAGCGGGCTGCTGCCCATGATCGAGGCATCGACGGTGACGGTGGACGACGCCGCCGCGCAGACGCTGGCCTTCCTCCAGTCCCACATCGGCGAGGCCAAGAGCGTGCCGCTGTGCGGGAACTCGATCGGTACCGATCGACGGTTCCTCGCCGCCCACATGCCCTCGATCGAGGAGTTCCTCCACTACCGGTCGGTGGACGTGTCGACGGTGAAGGAACTCATCAAGCGGTGGAATCCGGCGCTGCTGTCGGGTGCACCGACCAAGGCCGAGAACCACCGGGCCCTGGGTGACATCAGGGAGAGCGTGTTCGAGCTGCGGTACTACCGCGACACGTTCTGTCGTCCGGCCGACGGGCAGTAGGGTCGGAACGCCATGGGGGATGGACACGACCACACGCCGCAGCCCGCGTCCTCCGACGGCGCGCCCCGCCCCCTGAAGCAGGAACAGGAAGAGGCGACCGAGGAGATCACCGAGGTCGCCCGCGGGATCCTCCGCCTGCAGCTGCCCACCAACTTCACCGGTCTCGGGCACGTGAACACCTACGCGATCGAGGACTCCCGAGGGTTCACCCTCGTCGATCCCGGACTCCCCAGCGACGAGTCATGGGCCGCTCTGGTGGCCCGTCTGCGCAGCGCCGCCATCCCGGTGGAGCGCGTGCACACCGTGTACATCACCCACTCGCACCCCGATCACTTCGGCGGTGCGCATCGTCTGGTGGAGGCCTCGGGCGCCGACGTGCTCACGTCGACGATGTTCCGCAAGTGGATCGACATCCTCGACCTCGACGAGACACCATTGGAGCCCTTCGATCCGGCCGATGCGGTGGAGGCCGGCACGATCCTCGACGCAGTGGCCGCCGCCGACGACGAGACGCTGGCCCGCGAGTATCCGGGCATCGTCGGTTTCCGCGAGCGGGTGCGCGCCGCGGTGGCCGACGGTCGCATCGAGGAGATGTCGTGGCTCAAGGCGCCCCGCCCCACCATCGTCGTCGACGACATGCAACCGGTGCGCATGGGCGACCGTGAGTGGATCGGCCTGCTGACACCCGGACACACCCACGACCACCTGTGCATGTGGAGTCCGGAGGATGGCGTGGTGCTCAGCGGTGATCACGTGCTGCCCACCATCACGCCGCACGTCGCCGGGTTCTGGGGCGGCGACACGCTGGCGTCGTACATGGCCAACCTCGACAAGGTGGCAGCGCTCGAGGGCGTGACCACCGTGCTGCCCGCCCACGGTCATCCGTTCGGCGATCTCGCCGACCGCTGCCGGGCCATCAAGGAACACCACGACGTCCGACTCGGTCAGTTGGTGTCGGCTGCGCCCACCACCGGGTGGGCCACGGTGACGACGTGGTCGGAGCATCTGTTCTCGCCGCGGAGCCGCGGGCCGATGGCCGATTCGGAGACGCACGCTCATCTCGAGCACCTCCGACTCACCGGACGGGCCGAGCGTCGTCCGATCGACGACGGCCACGAGTACCGCGTCGTGGCGTGACCGAAACTGCCGGCGCCCGCACACCATCGGCCGGCGTCATCCTGCGCACCCGGGGCGTGGCCCCGATGCTGCTCACCAACCTGACGGCGGTGCTGGCGGCGATCATCCAGATCACCGCGCTGGGCAAGGTCGTCTACGACATCACCGGGCGCGACCTCGACCTCGGTCTCCTCGGCCTCGCCGAGTTCGCACCGGCCCTGCTGCTCATGACCGTGTCGGGCACGTTCGCCGACCGGTTCGACCGACGTCGGGTGATCGCCGCCGGACTGTCACTCGAGGTCGTGTGCTCACTGGTGCTGGCCTGGTACATCGCCTCGGGGGCGACGGCGACGGTCCCGATCTTCGCCATGGTGGCGGTGTTCGGCGTGGGACGGGCCTTCGTGGCGCCGTCGCTGCGGGCCATGCCCGCCGACCTCGCGCCCGATGGTGGCCTGCCACGGGTGTCGGCCTTCAGCGTGGCGTGCTGGCAGTCGGCCGCGATCGTCGGTCCCGTGGCCGCCGGGTTCCTCTACACCGGTGCTGCATGGTGGCCCTTCCTCGCCTCGGCTGCGTTCGCGGCGATGGGGATGGTGCTCATCGGCTTCACCCCCCGCACCGTCCACTCGAGCACCGATGCGCGCACCCGTGAGGCGGCCTTCGTCGATCTGGCCGACGAGTACCGACCGGCTGAATCCCTCGACACCCTGGGCGAGGAACGCGCGTCCGAGCGCGGCGCCACGATCGACGATCCGGTGGCGAGGCGACGAGGACGACTGCACGAGACGTTCGAGGGCTTCCGGGTCATCCGGCGCAACCCCGCGCTGCTGGGCGCCATCTCGCTCGACCTGTTCGCCGTGCTGTTCGGTGGCGCGGTGGCCCTGCTGCCCGCCATCGCCGAGAAGCGCCTCGGCGTCGACGCCGTGGGACTGGGCTGGTTGCGCGCCGCCGGGGGCATCGGCGCCGCCATGGTGACGATCGCCGTGAGCACACGACCCATCCGACGCCACGTCGGACCCGTGATGTTCGGCGCAGTGGCCGTCTTCGGTGTGTTCACGATCGTGCTGGGCGTGACGAGCTCGTTCGTCATCGCCTTCGTGGCCATGTTCGGCCTCAGCGCGGCCGACTCGGTGAGTGTGTTCGTGCGCAGCACCCTGGTGCCACTGGTGACCCCCAGCAGCGCACGCGGCCGGGTCATGGCCGTGGAAGGTGTGTTCATCGGCGCGTCCAACGAGCTGGGCGCCTTCGAATCGGGAGTGGCCGGTCAGGTGCTCGGCACCGGCACCGCAGTGGTTCTGGGCGGCGTCGCCACCCTGGCCATCGTCGGCGGCTGGATCCTCATGTTCCCGGTGCTGTGGCGATTCGACCGGTTCCCCGACCGACCGCCGGACTGAGCGACACGCGGAGCACCGGCCCGGTGCGCCGGCACCGATCGATCACCGACCCAGCACCCGCCATTCCCCTCGGGCCCCATCCCCGTCGACACGTCCCTCGGCCGCGAGCTTGCGCAAGTGCGCGTGCACCGACCGTTTTGCCATGGGCACCAGCACCGGATCGAGATCGACGTAGGCGGCCTCGACGAGATCGGTGATGCGGGCCGTGCCCATCCCGATCAGCAAGGAGTGCAGTTGGGCCTCGCGCTCGAGACGGTGTGTCACGTACCAGTCGATGAGCGCAGGTGGATCCTCGATGACATGACCGTGTCCCGGGGCGATGGCCGCCGGATCGAGATCGCGCACCTTGGCCAACGACTCGAGGTACGCGCCCATGTCACCGTCGGGCGGGCTGATCACCACCGTCGATCCCTGCATGATGTGATCGCCGGAGAACAGCAACCCCTCCTCCACGAGCAGGAAGCACAGATGGTTCCCGGCATGGCCGGGTGTGTGCACGGCCCGGATCGTCCACTCGTCGGTGACCAGTTCGTCACCGTCGCGCAATCGTCGGTCCGGGCGCAGTCCTCCCCGATTGGACCAGGCCATGACCGCGGCGCCGGTCGCCTCGACCAGCGCGGCGGTCCCGGGCGAATGGTCGGGATGGGTGTGCGTGCAGAGGATCCACCGGATGCGTCCGGCACCGGCCGCCACGATGGCGGCGGTGTGCGCGGCATCGTCCGGGCCGGGGTCGATGACGGCCACCTCGTCGGTGCCCACCAGATAGGTGTTGGTACCCGGACCGGTCATGTGACTCGGATTGGCGGCCACGATCCGCCGCACCAGCGGGGAGATGACCACGGGCACCTCGTGGGTCAGGGGCGCGGGGTCGGACACGGCTCAGTCGCGGGGTGGACCGAGTTCGATCGGAGGACGAGCGTCTCGGGGCGGCGGGGTCACGTCACCGATCCACTCGACATCGACCACCGACCGACCGCGACCGAAGGCGGGCACTCGTCGGCCGACCATCCAGTCGCGCACGAACCGGCGCCGCACCAGGGAGCGGACGACGGGGACGAGCAGCAGCAGCGCCACCACGTCGGTGACGAAGCCGGGAACGACGAGCAGGACCCCGGCGAACATGACGAGCAGACCATCGGCCACCTCGACGGTGGGGATCTCACCGCGCTGGAAGGCCGCACGGGTCCGTCGCACACCGGAGACTCCGGCCCGCTTGACCACCCACACGCCGAGAACGCTGAGCGCCAGCACGGCGAGCACGGCCGGCCACACGCCGACCCATTCGGCCACCTGGAGGAACACCGCCAGTTCCACCACGGGCGCCACCACGAACACGATGAACAGCGCCACCAGCACGAGAGCATCGTACCGGTGGGGTCGGTCGCGGGGGTCGCGTGGCCGAGAAGAGCCCGGCGCCGGGGTGGTGAACCACCCCGGCGCCGGTACGCAGCGAGCGTCCGTCCCCCCGAACGGACGTCGCAGACCATGGATTCACGTCAGCTGGTGAGCAGCACCTTCCGCTCGACCTCGTTGAGGCCTCCCCAGATGCCGTGAGGCTCACGGATCTCCAGGGCGTAGTCGAGACATTCGGTGCGCACCGAGCAGTCGGAGCAGATCTCCTTGGCCCGCTCCTCGCGCTGGAGCTTGTCGTCCTTGCGTTCGAACTGCGTGGGCGGGAAGAAGACGACCGAATGCGGCCCCCGGCACGCCGCCTGCAACTGCCAGTTGTCGTCGACCCGCTGAACGCTCATTGGACGCCCCCTCACTCCGGGGCCGAACGTATCCCCGGTGTGACGTACGTCGCAAGAGGGAGTTCCCGGCTCTGGTCCGAGGCCCTGAGCAGGGAGTATCCACCCCGGCGGCCGGTGTCGGGATCGCCCTACCCGGTGGGTTCGGTCCCGGCACCCGACGGCGTCGACGGACCGTCGTCGGTGCCCTCCTCGGTCGCCTCGGAGCCCTCGCCCCGACCTCGACGACCCGAGCGGTCCCGGTAGTCACGGGCCCCACCGCTCTCGGGTTCGACCTCGAGCACCAGGCCGTCGATACTGACCACCCGCACCCGATCCAGTTCTTCGATGGGAGTGGCCCGATTCGTGGTGGCCCGCCACAGGGCGTCGCGGATCTGCACGACACCGTCCGGAGCGACCGCCGTCACCGCCCGGCCCAGTTCGCCGATCATCCACTCCCGACCGATGGTGGGCGTGGAGAACCGCGTGCGGACCATCGACGGCATGCCGCCGATGAAGGCCAGCATCACGCCGACGATGCCGACCAGCAGCGTGATCCACGACAACGAGAATCCGTCGTAGAGCGTGAACGAGCACACGGCGAAGGCCACCACACCGATGCCGGTCCACACCCGGGGCACACCCGTCTGCACGTCGACGGCGAAGGCGAACATGGCCAGCGCGAACAGCGCCAGCGCCCACCACCGGGTGGGCAGCACCCACAGGCCGTAGCCGGCGAGGATGAACGAGCCGGCGCCGACCACGCCGGCCACGCCGACACCGGCGGTGAACAGCTCGAAGATGATGAGGGCGACACCCACGGTGAGCAGCAGATAGGCGACCGCCGGGCTGGCCACGGTGTGCATGAGGTTCGACACCAGCGACAGTTGACCGAAACGAACCTGGGTGAGTGGTTCGCGTCGGGTCTCGCCGTTCTCGGCGGTGCGCTCCACGGTCGTCACACCGGGCAGGTTGATGAGGAAGTCACCGACGGTGGGGGCGTCGACCGTGGAGATACCGAGATCGGCCGCCTCCTGCGCGTTGACGGTGCGGTCGGTGATCGGTGCCAGACGGGCCGTGTCCAGTCCACCGACCACGGGTTCACCGGCGTCACCGAGGCGACTGCCGGGGGCGACGCCGACCTGTTGGGCCGCACCGACCAGTTGCGCGGCGGTGCCGGTGAGGCTGGATCCCGACGGGCCCACCCACACGTCGACCGGCACCTTCGATGCGCGCATCTTGACGAGCAGCGCGGCGAACGTGGCGTCGTCCACCACGACCCCGGTGGAGTCGGTCTGGAGGATGAGGCCGACCGCGCCCTCGGCGTTGGCCTCGTCGATGGAGGTCGACACGAAGTCGGTGAGCACCGGATCGAACAGTCCGGACACCTTGGCGATGGCCACGAACCCGGCCGGTCCACCCTCGTTGATGACCGTGGTGGAGGTCTCGGCCGCCACCGGACGATCGGCCGACAGCCCGAGCACACCGACCACGACGGCGAGCAGGACCAGCCCGGCACCGACGATCGGTAGCCTGCGCCGACGGCCCTTCTGAGGAGACCATGCTCCCTGCACACTTCTACGCCGAGTCACGAGTGCTCATCGTGGCCGGGAAGGGTGGCGTCGGCAAAAGCACGGCCGCGGCGACGCTGGCCCGCTCGGCGTCGAGGGCCGGTCTGCGCTCGCTGCTGGTGCGTCTGGCGCCCGGAGGGCCGGTGGCCGGACTGTTCGCCGGCCCCGAACCCGACCTCGACGGTGTCGTCCTGCGACCGGCCACGGCCACCGAGGGGGAGGTGCAGGGTCGACTGGTCACCCCCGATCACGCCCTGGCCGAGTACCTCGCCGACAACGGCCTGTCCCGGATCACCAGGCGCCTCGTGCGGGCCGGGGCCATCGACGTGGTCACGACGGCCGCGCCGGGAATCCGCGATCTGTTGGTGCTGGGTCGGGTCAAGGCCATGGAGATCGCCCGGGCGGCCGATGTGATCGTGCTCGACGCCCCCGCCGCCGGACACGCCATCGAATTCCTGCAGTCGCCCACCGGACTGCGCGCCGCGGTCGGGTCCGGTCCCATCGCCTCGCAGGCTGACGGGGTGCTGGAGATGCTGGCCGACGGATCGCGCTGTCGGGTGGTGCTGGTGGCACTGGCCGAGGAGACGCCGGTGACCGAGGTGGTGGAGACGGCCTTCGCCCTCGAGGACGAACTCGGCGTGCACTTGGGGCCGGTGCTGGTCAATGCCGTGCTCGACGCTCCCGTCGGACTCGACGTCGACCCTTCATCGATCGGCGCCGGGCTCGACGCCGGGCTCGACCCCGGCGCGCTCGACGCCCTGCGCGCCGCTGCGGCGTTCCGCCTCGAACGGGTGGCGCGCCAACGCGTTCAACTCGAGCGTCTGGCCTCGCTGTTGCCCCTCGACCGCATCGAGTTGCCGTGGTTGCCCACCATCGATCCGGGCCCCGCCGAACTGGAACGACTGGCCGATGCCATCGACGCCGGACTCGGCGCACTGCACGTATCGGAGGCGATGTGAACGCCCTGCCGCAGTTGCTCGACGAACGCGGCGTGCTGGTGTGCGTGGGCACCGGCGGTGTGGGCAAGACCACCACGGCCGCGGCGTTGGCCATGGCCGCGGCGCGACGCGGTCGGCGGGTGTGCGTGCTCACCATCGATCCGGCCCGACGTCTGTCCGACGCCATGGGCCTCGACGATGGCGCGCTCGGCAACGAGCCCCGTCGCATCGAACTTCCCGCTGCACCCCTCGATATGCAGGAGGGGCACGACACCGGCGGAGAACTGTGGGCGGTGATGCTCGACACCGCCATCACCTTCGATGCGCTCATCGCCAACTATGCGCCGAGCGAACACCAGCGCCAGACGATCCTGGCCAATCGCTTCTACCGCAACATCGCCGAGTCGATGTCGGGCGCGCATGAGTACATGGCCATGGAGAAGCTGTACGAGCTCCATGCTGACGACCGGTTCGACCTCGTGGTGGTCGACACCCCGCCGACCACCAACGCCATCGACTTCCTCGAGGCGCCCGATCGCATCCGACGGTTCCTCGACCACCGTCTCTACTCGGTACTGGTCACACCGACGGGTGGTCTGGCCCGAGTGGCCAATGCCGCGGCCCGCACCTTCCTACGCAGCGTGGCCCGGATCGTGGGGGCGTCGGTGGTCGACGACGCCATCGAGTTCTTCGCCGCCTTCGACGGCATGGAGGACGGATTCCGGGCCCGGGCCGCGACCGTCGAACGACTCCTGCGGGACGAGGGCACGGCGTTCGTGGCCGTGGCCGTGCCCCGTCCCGATGTGGTGCGCGACGTGCTCGCCTTCGCCGCGCTGCTCGACGGCACCGGCATCTCCACCGACGCCGTGGTGGTGAACCGCGTCCACCCCCGATTCGTCCGAGCCCTGCCGAACGGTGTCGACGATCCGGCGTTGGCCCCGTTCGCGGCGGTGCTGGCCGAATCGGTGGCCATCGCCGCCGCCGAGGATGCCGCCCTGGCCCCCCTCGAGGAACTCCTGCGGGCCGAGGTGGTGCGGGTGCCGCTGCTGGCCGCCGACGTGCACGACCTCGTCGGCCTCGATGCCCTCGGGCCGCTGCTGCTGGACTGACCGACGCGGGGAACCGGCGCGGGTC
>VERC01000226.1 GCA_018882825.1 Acidimicrobiia bacterium
GCTCGTGACGCTGGCGTTCTTCACCACCTTCCTCGTCGGTCGACTGCGCGCCGGCGTGCGCGCGCCGTGTGCGTGCTTCGGCTCGGCCCGGGCATTACCGCTGTCGGGTGCGGACGTGCTGCGCAACGTGTTGCTCCTCGTGCTGGCCCTCGCCTCTCTCCCCGCCGACCGGCCCGGCGGTGTGGCCCCGGTCGATGCTGCGGTCGTGCTGGTCGTGACCGCAGCCGGTGTGGCCGCGCTGCGGCTGGTGCGCCACCGGTAATCTCGACCCGTGACCGACGCCGACGTCCCCCGCGATCCATGGGGGAACCCGATCCCGGAAGGTGTCCGTCCGCCCAACCGTCCACCGGCGGCCCAGGAGCCGGCGCACGACCAGTCCGCGGCTCCGACACCTCCGTCGGCCACCGAGGAACCGCCCAATCCCGCGTGGCCGGGCCGCACCCGTTCGACAACGACGGGCCCGGCGACCGCGCCATCGCCGCCGACCTCTCCTCCGCTGTCGTCGCTCCCGCCGCCTCCCGCGTGGCCGACCCCGGGCGGACCGGGCACCGAGGCGTGGCCCCCGCCCCCGCCGACAGCCCGCCCCAAGGTGGCGGGCACCGCAGTGAGCGCACTGGTGTGCGGAATCACGTCGATCCTGTGCACCGGATTCGTGGGGATCGTGCTCGGTCCCACCGCCCTCGGCCTGGGACTGTCGGCCCGGCGCCGCATCCGCGCCTCCAACGGCTGGCGCACCGGTGAGGGAATGGCCACCGCCGGCATCGTGTGCGGGATCATCGGCATCCTGCTGTCGATCGTCTACCTCGTCTTCCTCATCAGGAACCCGGACTTCATCGGCGACTTCCTCGACGACCTGACGAGCACCACGACCGCCGACCGGCGGCTGCAGAACGCGTGAGTCGTAGACTCCCCCCGATTCGAAACCGACAAAGAGGTCTGCAATGGCTGTCGCTGCCAACACTCCCATCGAGCTGATCGACGCCGTCTACTCGCGGCTCCCCGAACGGGCCGCCCTCGGTCGTCGTCGTCTGGGCCGGGCGCTGACCTTCGCCGAGAAGGTGTTGATCAACCACCTGCGCGATCCCGAGAGCCAGGAACTCGAGCGGGGCCGCAGCTACGCCGACCTCGATCCCGATCGCGTGGCGATGCAGGACGCCACTGCGCAGATGGCGCTGCTGCAGTTCATGACCGCGGGCCTGCCCGAGGCCGCCGTGCCATCCACCGTGCACTGCGATCACCTCATCCAGGCGAAGAGCAACGCCCGTATCGATCTCGCCGCCGCCGAGGACACCAATGCCGAGGTGTACGACTTCCTCGAGTCGGTGTCGGCCAAGTACGGCATCGGATTCTGGAAGCCCGGCTCGGGCATCATCCACCAGGTCGTGCTCGAGCAGTACGCCTTCCCTGGCGGCATGATGATCGGCACCGACTCGCACACGCCGAACGCAGGCGGCCTGGGCATGGTGGCGATCGGCGTGGGCGGCGCCGACGCTGTCGACGTGATGACCGGGTACCCGTTCAACGTCCGCTGGCCGAAGCTCATCGGCGTCCGTCTCACCGGTGAACTGTCGGGCTGGTCGGCCCCGAAGGACGTCATCCTCGAAGTGGCCCGCATCCTCACCGTGAAGGGCGGGACCGGCGCCATCGTCGAGTACTTCGGTCCGGGTGCCGAGTCCATCTCGTGCACGGGCAAGGCGACGATCTGCAACATGGGCGCCGAGATCGGCGCCACCACGTCGATCTTCCCCTACGACGCCGCCATGTCGCGCTACCTGCAGTCGACCGGTCGGGCCGATGTGGCGGCAGCGGCCGATGCCGTGGCCGCCGACCTGCGCGCCGACGACGAGGTGCTGGCCGATCCGGCGGCGTACTTCGACGAGATGATCGAGATCGATCTGTCCTCACTGAAGCCGCTCATCAACGGCCCCCACACTCCCGATCGGGCCCGGACGGTCAGCGCGCTCGGCGCCGAGGCCGAAGCCGAGGGGTGGCCCATGGAGATCTCCTCGGCCCTCATCGGGTCGTGCACGAACTCCTCCTACGAGGACATCAGTCGCGCCGCGGCCATCGCCCGCTTCGCCCACGAGAACGGACTGGCGGCCAAGTCACCCCTGCTGGTGACGCCCGGTTCCGAGCAGGTGCGCGCCACGATCGAACGCGACGGACTGCTGGCCGATCTCGAACAGATCGGCGCCACGGTGCTGGCCAACGCCTGCGGGCCGTGCATCGGCCAGTGGGCCCGCACCGACGTCACCGAGGGCACTCCGAACGTGATCGTGACCTCGTACAACCGCAACTTCCCCAAGCGCAACGACGGGTTCGCCTCGACGCTGGCCTTCGTGACATCGCCCGAGACCGTGGTCGCACTGGCGCTGGCCGGTCGTCTCGACTTCGATCCCACCGTCGATTCCCTCACCAACGCCTCGGGTGAGCAGGTCGTGATCCCCGTCCCGGCCGGCGTCGAGTTGCCGCCCAGGGGATTCGATCCCGGCGAGAGCACATTCATCGCTCCTCCTGCCGATGGATCGTCGATCGTGGTCAAGGTGTCGCCCGACTCCGAGCGTCTGCAGTTGCTCGAGCCCTTCGCTCGCTGGGACGGCAACGACTTCATCGGTCTGCCCGTGCTCATGAAGGCCAAGGGCAAGTGCACGACCGACCACATCTCCGCCGCCGGTCCGTGGCTGAAGTACCGCGGTCACCTGGAGAACATCTCGGGCAACCTGTTCATCGGCGCGGTGAACGCCTTCACCGACGAGGTGGGCCGGGGCAAGGACCAACTCGACGGCACCATCAAGTCCTACCCGGACATCGCCAAGCACTACCACGAGGCCGGACAGCCGTGGGTCGCCATCGGCGACGAGAACTACGGAGAGGGTTCGTCGCGTGAGCACGCGGCGATGGAGCCCCGGTTCCGCGGTGCGCGCGCCGTGCTCACCCGCAGCTTCGCCCGCATCCACGAGACGAATCTCAAGAAGCAGGGTGTGCTGCCGCTGACCTTCGCCGATCCGACGACCTACGACCAGATCGGTGAGGACGATCGCATCGACATCACCGGGCTGGCCGACCTGACCCCGGATGTGCCGGTGAAGTGCCGCATCACCAAGCCCGATGGCACGTCGTTCACCTTCGATGCGCTGCACACGATGAACGACGAGCAGATCGGATGGTTCCGGGCCGGCGGCGCCCTCAACATCATCAGGGAGCGCCAGGGTCTGTGACCCGGGTCACCGACGTGGTCTAGGTTCTCCGCCCGAAGGGGGGACCATGACCACCACCGCACCACCGCACGTCGGCGGCGGACACGATGACCATCGTTCGTCCTCGGCGCCGCCGCCCCGGTCGCGCCGCATGGATGCCACCGCCGATCTGGCCCCCATCCAGCGCGCCGTGCTGGCTGCGCTGCTGTTCGGCGCCGCGCTCATCCACCTCGGGATGGTTCCCCAGCACATGAACGAGTGGGCGGCCGAGGGGATCGCCTTCCTCCTCGTCGGACTGGCCCAGGTGGGGCTGGCCGCCGCCGTGCTGTGGCGTCCGCGTCGCTGGGTGCTGGTGACCACGGTCATCGCCTCGATCGTCTTCGCCGCCGCGTGGCTGGTGACGCGCACCTCGGGCTCACCCTGGGGGCCGGCGGCCGAACTGCGTCAACCGGCCACGTTCGTCGACAGCGTGTGCGCCGGGCTCGAGATCGCCGCCGTCGTGTTCGCCCTGTTGGCGCTGTGGCGACCGCGCTTCGCCCGCACGTGGACAAGCGACCGACTTGTGCCGGCGTCCATCGTGCCGCTGGCCGCCGTGGTGCTGGCCGCGGGCGCACTGGCGTCACCGAGCGCCTCGAACCACGCCCACGCCAACGGTGGATGCCCCAAGGGGTTCAAGCCCAATCCGGACCTGGTGTCGGCCGACGGTCACGCCCACGCCGGGGCCGATGCCTGTGTGGTGGCCGACGACAAGGGCTTCTCCGCCCTGAGCAACGGACACCATCACACCATCCGCAACGAACCGCTCGATCCGGCCACACAGGCCGAACTCGATCGACAACTGGACGTGACCCGTCAGGTGGCGGCGCGCTTCCCGACCATCGCCGACGCCGCCGCCGCCGGGTACCGACGGGCCGGGCCCTACACGCCCGGGCTGGGTGTGCAC
>VERC01000227.1 GCA_018882825.1 Acidimicrobiia bacterium
CGCCGACGAAGGTGATGGTCGAGCCGGTGATGGTCGCCACCGATGTGTTCGACGAGGCATACGCGAACGACCCTGCCGTGTTCGACGTGGGGTCGGTGATGGTCTGCGCCGTGTCGCCGTAGGTGGCATTCACGTTCGAGAACGTGCCGAGCGTCGGGGCCACGGCGATGGCGCCGGTGACGATCAGGTTGTAGTTGTTCCCGGCGCAACCACCTCCGACGGCCGACCAGGACGAGCCGCCGTTCGACGAGGACTTGTTCACGAACGTCGGTGTCGGGGTCACATCAGTCGTGGGGGAGGCCGCATTGCATTTCCAGCCCACCGTTCCGCCGGCCGGTCCCGACATCACGATGAAGTACTGCGTCGAGGCGGCGAGCGAGTAGGGAGTCGACAACGAGAACGACTTGCGACCGTCGCCCCATGCCCCGACGGACTCACTGGCGACGATCGTCGCCAGGCTCGTTCCGGGTGCTCCCGATGCCGACGAGTAGAGGGCGAGCGAGTAGGAACTCCCTGAGCCCGAGTTGTTCCGGATCCACACCTCCACCGACGTCAGCGCCGTCGCCGTCGACGAAGTGGTGAACGACTGGGCCCAGTAGTTCGAGGACGTGGCGACCGACCACGCACCGTCGTTCATCTGGCTGTAGAGCGTCGTCGATGCCGCTGATGCCCGACCAGACGACGCAGTGATCCCGGCCACGATCACGCCGAGTCCGAAGAGCGTGACGGCGACGAGAGTCGCCACCCTTCGGACTATCGGGTTGCGGGATTTCGTCATCGGTGTGTGTCTCGACGGGTCGAGGGAATCTTCCGGAGTTCGGGAGAGCGGCAAGATGCTACGCCAGCCGACTCATGCCGACTTCGCAGGGGTTCGAGTCGATCCGTAGGCTGCGGACGTGCCCGACCCCACCGGTGATCGCTCGGCGTCGTTCCCCGCCATCGAGCGCAAGTACGGGTTCCCGATGCGTCATTGGTTCGATCTGCTCGCCACCAGCGATGCCACCACCTACGACGAGCAGATGGCACTGCTCCGCGAGGGCCGAGGCTTCAGCCGGGCCCATGCCAACGCCGTGGTGATGACACACCGTGGCTCATCGACCACCCGTCGGTTCGCCACCCCCGACGACTGGTTCGCCTCGGTCGACCCGGAGGCTGCGGCCACGGCCCGGGCCATCTTCGCTGCCATCCAGAGGCGATTTCGCAGCCTCGAACTGGTCACGGCGTGGAACCAACCGATGCTGAAGGCGCCGTCGGGCTACGTGTTCGGCCTCTCGGCGGCCAAGGCCCATCTCACGCTGAACCCGTTCAGCAAGTCGGCCCTCGCCCAGTGCGCCGAGCGTCTCGCCGGGTACCGGCGTGCCAAACAGACGTTCCAGGTGCCCTTCGGCTGGGAGGTGGACGCAGCGCTGCTCGAGGCTCTGGTGCGCGCACGGCTTGCCGAACTCGATTGAGTCCGTCGACCGCACCTTCCGCACTACTGCTTGAGACAGGCCGCTTTCGCCGCCAGGTCCTTCGCCTCGGCCTGACACTTCTGGATCTGGCTCTGCGTGTCCTTGCCCGAATCGTCGTACCAGCGCTTCACGAAGAAGGCGGCGACGGCGAGCACGATCACCACCACGGCGATCTTGACCACCAGCAGCACGCAGCCGATCGGTGTCTTCGGCATCGGATCCCCCTCGCCCTCGTCGGCTCCGACACCGTATCCATCATGTGCACGGGGTGCCCGGATCGGGTGGCTCCTCATTATCCTCCCGGCCATGATCACCCTGTTCGGCAACGTGGTCCGCGGGTTCCTCATGGGGGCGGCCGACGTCGTTCCCGGTGTGTCGGGAGGGACGGTGGCGCTCGTGCTCGGCATCTACCGACGCCTGATCTCGTCGGTGCGAGAAGGCGCCAAGGTGCTCGGGTGCGGTCTCAAGTTCGACTTCGCCGGGATGCGCAGGGCGTTCGCGTCGGTGGAGTGGACGCTCATCGCGCCGCTGCTGATCGGCATCCTCCTCGCCGTCGCTGCGCTCTCGGGTGTCATCGAGCACCTGCTGGAGAACAGCCCGGTGGAGATGGCCGGTCTGTTCTTCGGCCTGGTCGCCGGATCGGTGGTGGTGGCATGGGGTCTGCTCGAGATCCGCGACCTCCGCCGCTGGACCGTGCTCGTCGTCGTGGCGATCATCACCTTCGTGGTGCTCGGCCTGCGGGGCGGCACCAGTGACGACACGGTGAGTCAGATCGACGATCCGGTGCTGTGGGCGTTCTTCTTCGCCGGGGCGATCGCCATCTGCGCCATGATCCTGCCGGGAATCAGTGGGTCGTTCCTGCTCGTCACCATGGGGATGTACGGACCGGTTCTCGCTGCGGTCAACGAGCGGGACTTCGTCACGGTGATCGTGTTCGTGCTGGGGTGCGTCATCGGGCTCGCCCTGTTCTCCCAGTTGCTGCACTGGGCGCTCGT
This sequence comes from Acidimicrobiia bacterium, assembly GCA_018882825.1. Lineage (GTDB taxonomy): Bacteria > Actinomycetota > Acidimicrobiia > Acidimicrobiales > Acidimicrobilacustridaceae > Acidimicrobilacustris. Next base: position 2,447 of record VERC01000227.1, read on the forward strand.
CGAGCACGAAGCGACCGTCATGGCCGGGCTCATCGGACTGATGGTCGGCTCGGTGCGGGTGCTGTGGCCGTGGCCCAGTGGTCTCGACAGCACCGAACTCGGATGGTTCACCACCCCGGTGGTGGTTCCCATCGTGCTGGCCGTGATCGGCTTCGTGGTGGTGGTGGCCATCGACCTGGTCTCGGCCCGCATCGCCGGCAAGGACCACATCGACACGTCCTATCTGCCGGTCGACTGACCGACGTGCTCCTCGGTCACTGGGGTGCGACGCCGGACGAGATCGACGGACCGGTCGTCGGAGACGACATCTGCGCCGAAGCCCGTACCTCGGCCACTCGCTGCATCACCATCGCTGCGCTGCCCGAGGAAGTGTTCCCGTGGATCCAGCAGATGGGATTCGGTCGAGCCGGTTGGTACAGCTACGACTGGCTCGACAACCTCGGTCGGCGCAGCGCCACCGGGATTCACCCCGAATGGCAGGACGTCGTCGCCGGTTCGCCCATTCCCGGCGGCCCGGTGTCATTCACCGCGGCGGTCGTGGAGCCGCCCCGTGCGTTCGTGCTGCAGTTCGGGCGACCGGATGGCCGGTTGTGCTTTACGCTGGCCTACGAGTTGCGGCCCGATCCAACCGGCACCCGGCTCGTCACCCGGATGCGCACACGGATCGGCGTGCCGGGAGGACTGGTCGTCGAGCGGGCACTGCTCGGGCCCGGCGATGGGTTCATGGTGCGACGGCAGTTGCGGGGTCTCGCCGAACGGGCCGGGGGAAGATCGAAGGATTGATGCAGCGCCCCCGGGAGGACTCGAACCTCCGCACATGGTTTAGGAAACCAATGCTCTATCCCCTGAGCTACGAGGGCCGGGATGGACGGAAATCTGGCCGGGAATTCCCGGTGATGCCCGTCCATCGGCTGACGGCAGGGTAGTTGCCCGTCCGAAACGGCACGAACGGCCCCTGAGGGCCGTTCGGTGGGTCAGAAGTTCGACGTCGGACGCGCTTGAGCGCCGCCGCCGATCAGTCGGAGCGGAGTGTGACCATCACGCGGCCTCCTCGGAAAGCCACCACTTCGGATCGGGTGGCTTCCACTGACCGAACCACCGCTCGAGGTCGGCTCCCGTACGACGGTGATGCGCGAGCAACGTCGACACCGCGCGGCTCAGCATGTATCCGCAGTGGTTGATCGTGCGGCGTCGTTGGCCGACGTTGCGGAATCGTCGACCTGGCATTCCCTCCTTGAGGTGCGCGTGCATCGACTCGATGCTGTTGCGGGTGCCGAAAAGTCGCGACCAGTCGGGGTCGTTCTCCGGGATCGTGCGGAGTGCGCGCGTGCGCAGGGTCGGCTCGCTGGGGTCGCTGTCGTGCCGGACCCTGCAGCGAAGCCCGACCCACGACTCGGGCACCCGGTCGTCATCGGGGATCTCCCAGATGCCGTAGGCGACCGCGTTGCCCTTGGCCCGACGCGGGAATTTGGTGCTGATTCGGACCAGAGGGATGACCCAGTCCTCGCCGTCGGAGTTCACGGTGATGACCGGGCAGCCGTCGACGGCATCGACGACGAGGTTGCGTTTGCGTGACGTGCCCTTGGGGTGAGCGAACGGCAGGTTGCCGATGTGTGCGGCCGCTGGTCGATTCCCGATGATTCGCGGAACCTTGACC
>VERC01000228.1 GCA_018882825.1 Acidimicrobiia bacterium
CCGCAGCACGAGCGAGCCGTCGGGAGCCGCCACCAACGCATCGATGGTCACGCGGTCACCGTCGACGACGGCGTGCGCGCCCACCGGGAGATCACAGTCCCCGCCGAGTTCGGCGAGGAAGCCCCGTTCGGCCGTCACTGCGATCCGACTGGGCCGATGATCGAGCGGGGCGAGCAGTTCCCGAGTGGTGGTGTCGTCGACGCGGCACTCCACCGCCAACGCACCCTGCGCCACCTGCGGGAGCATGGTGGCGACATCGAGCACCTCGACGATGCGGTCCTCGAGGGTGAGTTCGAGTCGGTCGATGGCGGCGGCAGCCATGACGATGGCGTCGAAGTCGGCGGCCTTGTCGAGCCGGGTGGCGATGTTGCCGCGCAGATCGGAGAAGACGAGGTCGGGTCGCGCCGCGGCGAGTTGCGCGCGCCGCCGGATCGAACCGGTGGCCACGTGCCCCCCGGCCGGAAGTCCGGCCAGCGTCGAACCGACGAGGACGTCGCGGGGATCGGCCCGCTCGGGGACGGCGACGATGACCAGTGCATCGGGGGTGAGGGCCGGCAGGTCCTTGCCCGAGTGCACGGCGAGGTCGGCCCGACCGTCGAGAACGGCCTGCTGGACCTCCTTGACGAACACGCCCTTGCCCCCCATGGCGGCGATGGGCACGTCGAGTCGACGATCGGCCGTGGTCTGCACCTCCACCAGTTCGACATCCACCACCACACCGGAGACCGCGGCAGCGGCCACGGTGGCGGCGGCGATGTGGCGCGCCTGCCACAGGGCCAGTGCGCTGTTGCGAGTGGCCAGTCGCAACCTCACGGGCTCGACGCCGGCGTCGGCCACGTTCAGAGCTCGAACAGGTCGCGCAGCGCCTCGGCGAGACGATCACCGCGGGGCGTACCGGCGGCGTCCTTGAGACGCACGGTCGGTTGGTGCAGCAACTTGGCGACGATGCCCTTGGTCAGCGCATCGAGGGCCTCGAGCTGGCGTTCGTCGAGTTCGCCCAACCGACCACGCAGGCGGTCGATCTCGGCCGTGCGCACGTCCTCGGCGGCCTCGTGCAGGCGACCGATGAGCGGCGCCACCTCGCGGGCCGAACTGGCGGCCAACCACCGATCGAGTTCCTCGACGCACATCGACTCCACGGCGCTGACCTCGCGCCGACGCTCGGCCATACCGGCCTCGGCGAAGGCCCGAAGATCGTCCATGTCGAGCAGCGTGACGCCGGCGATGTCAGCGGCCGACGGATCGACGTCCCGCGGGACCGCCACGTCGACGACCAACAGATGATGGCCGGCGCGAGCGGACATGACCCGGGCCACATCGGAGTGTTCGAGGATCATCGACGACGCCCCGGTTCCGGTGAGCAGCAGGTCGACCTCGTGGAGCGCGGCGTCGAGATCGGCCAGATGGATGGCCTCGCCTCCGACACGACCAGCGAGTTCCTCGGCGTTCTCACGCGTGCGATTGGCGATGCGCACGTCGGTGACACCATTCGACACCAGCGCCCGCACCATGCCCTCGGCCATCTCACCGGCACCGAGCACGAGGATCGAACGCCCCTCGAGCGAACCGAGGTGGTCCGCGGCCATGGCCACCGCTGCGGTGGACACCGAGGCCACGTGGCGTCCGATGGCCGTCTCGGTGCGGGCTCGCTTGCCCACCTCGAGCGCATGGCGGAACAACAGGTTGAGTTGTGAGCCCGACGCGCCCTCGGCCTGAGCCGACTCCCAAGCCGACCGCACCTGGCCGAGGATCTCCGCCTCGCCGACGACGGCGGAGTCGAGCCCTGAGGCGACACGGAACAGGTGCGCGGCACAGTCGTCGGCATCGTGCACGTAGAGGTGGTCGACCAGGTCCTCGGGCGGCACGAAGGCGAGCTCCGAGAAGAACGTGCGCAGATCGCCGAAGGCCGGATGGAACTTCTCGGCCACGAAGTAGACCTCGGTGCGGTTGCACGTCGAAAGGACGACGGCCTCGCTCACGTGGTCTCGCGAGACGACGTCGTGGAGGGCCTTGGGGAGCCGGGAATCGTCGACGGTGACCCGCTCGAGCAGCGAGAGCGGCACACTCCGGTGATTGAGTCCGACGACGACGACAGTCACGCCTCGGGACGCTCCTTCGCTGCGGCGAGGTGGCCCTCGCACTCGGCTCCCAGCATTCCCGAACGGGGGGTCCGCTGCCAACCCGGGGTGCCCGACGTCATGTCGATCGCGGCAGCCATCAGGCCACCGACTCGTCGTCGACGCCGCGCAGTTCGTCACGCAGTGAGTCCCGGCGGCCGTAGAAGCTCAGCACCTGGAGCTCGAGGGCCAGATCCACCTTGCGCAAGGTGGTCTGGGTCGGAACGGTGACGACCGCCGGGGCGAAGTTGAGGATGGAGGTGACACCGGCGGCCACCAGTCGATCGGCCACCTCCTGGGCGCCGACCGCCGGGGTGGCGATGATCCCGATGGCGATGCCCAGCTCGGCCACCAGGTCGTCGAGTTCGTCGATGTGATGGACGGCGTGGCCGGCCACCACCGAACCGACCTTGGCGGGATCGGCGTCCACCAGAGCGGCCACGGGGAAACCCCGGTCGCCGAAGCCCCCGTAGTTGGCGAGAGCGGCTCCGAGGTTGCCGACGCCGACGATGGCCACGGGCCAGTCCCGGGTCAGACCCAGTTCCCGACTGATCTCGAGCAGCAGCTGGTCGACGTCGTAGCCCACCCCGCGGGTGCCGTAGGAACCGAGCCACGACAGGTCCTTGCGCACCTTCGCCGCGTTGACCCCGGCCAGTTCGGCCAGCCGCTCCGAGGAGATGGTGTCGGCCCCGTCGTCGCGAAGGTCGAGCAGGGTGCGCAGGTACACCGGCAGACGGGCAACGGTGGCCTCGGGAATGCGGCGACGGGAACGCTCCACTTCCCACACCCTAGAACTTCGTGCACATGTTCACAATGTCGCCGGGGCCCGATCGGGACCGGATCCGGGCTCGGGCGCCGGGCCGGGCACCGTGTCCACCTCCGGACCTCGGGCCCTACGCTCTGGCCGTGCACGAAGCCCTCGCCGCTGCCGCCACCCTGGTGTCGCTGGCCTTCGCCCTGTCGACCGGCGAACGCTGGCTCCGCGGTCGTAAGCGTCAGGAAGCGGTGTGGACGGTGTCACTGTGCATGTTCTCGGCGGGTTCGGCCGCCCTGTGGCTGGGGGCGGCCATCGGCTGGAGTCCGTGGGTGTTCAAGGCTTTCTTCCTGTTCGGCGCCATCCTCAACGTGCCCTATCTGGCACTGGGCACGGTGGAGTTGCTGGCCGGCCCTGCGCACGGTCGTCGGTGGACGGCGATCGTCACGGTGCTGGGCGCCTTCTGCACAGGCCTGCTGGTGGCCGCACCCCTCACGGCATCGATCGATCCCGCGGTGCTTCCCCAGGGCAAGGACGTGTTCGGACCCGGTCCCCGCATCGCCGCCGCCGTGGCCTCGGGCGTCGCGGCCACGGTGATCATCGTGGGCGCGCTGTGGAGCGCATGGCGGCTGCTGCGGGCCCGGTCGGGCACCCGCCGGTCGGTGACGGGTGGCGGACTCTCCCCCGCGCGGCTGGCCATCGCCAACGTGACCATCGCCCTCGGCACGCTCGTGCTCAGCGCCGGGGGCCTGCTCAACTCGGTGGTCGACGAGATGGACGGCTTCGCCATCTCGCTGGTGGTGGGGATCGCCATCATCTTCGGCGGCTTCCTGCTGACGGGTTCACCCCCGAGACGTTCGCCCATCCCCGAACCGCAGGCGTGGCATCCGCCGGTCCCGGCGGACACGGTCACCGACGACACGGCCGTGCCGGTGGGCGCCTGAGTTCAGCGAGCGAAGACGAACAACTGCAGCATCGCCGCGCCGAGGATGACGGCGAGCAGCACGCCGATGGTGATGGTGGTGGCCGGGCGCATGATCCTCCTATGAGCGACGCACGCCGAGTTCGACGGACGTGACGACCGACGGCGGTTCGGTGGAGTCGAGTCGTTCGATGGCGATGGCCGAGGCCGTGGCCACGCCGAGCCCGTCGGCGGCCGAGGCCCGGTCCTGCACGATGGCGTAGAGACCGAACGAGTCGACCAGCAGTCCGAAC